>PLZX01000015.1 GCA_003152325.1 Bryobacterales bacterium
ATGAGGGTTTCTCTGTTAACTCCGCATCGAATCCGGCGAAAGCGGGTTCAGTAATGAGCCTCTATCTGGCCGGCGCCGGGCAATCGAATCCGCCGAGCCAGGATGGCCAGGTCAACGGCCCTCCGCTCGCGGCCCCGGGCATGTCCATCCAGATCGATTCGTTCGATAACAACATAGTCACACTGCCGGTCACCTTTGCTGGTGCGGCGTGGGGCCTGGCGGCAGGCATTTTTCAGGTCAACTTCGTCGCACCGCAGCAGAGCGTGATGAACGTGGATCTCAGCACAGGGAACACCGGCACGCAATTCAGCGTTTGGGTCCAGCAATAGGGGCGCGGGAACGCGGCCGGGCTGCTGCCGCGCAACCGATTTCTGGGCTTTCGCCCACCGGAATGCCCGGAATTGGTATACTCTAACCCGCCAAGCGCCAGCATCCCTCGTCGATCCTCGGATCGCTGGCTCCAGTACACGGGTCCGTCATGGCACGGCAACGTTGGGAAAGAATCAAGGAGTTTTTCGATTTCGCCCGCGGCGGACGAGCCGGGCGTTTGGATCGGGCGTCGACCCTGGAGCCGGAGCCCGCCAGCAATCCAGCGGCTGCCCCGGCGCCAGGGCAGGCCGCTTTCTCCCTGGTCCCCGGGGAGTTGGTGGCCGGGCGCTATCTCATCCGGCGCGCCATCGGGCGCGGCGGCATGGGCGAAGTGTATGAAGCTCACGATTCGTACTTGAAAGAGAGCGTAGCCCTCAAGACTCTGCGCGCCTCGCTGGCGCGCGACGAAGGCGTCGTCAAACGGTTTCAAAAGGAAATTCGACTTGCCCGTAAGGTGACGCATCCTAACGTGTGCCGGGTTTTCGAGACGGGCCTGCACGAACGGCTGGACCAGGGCCAGCCGTCCCTCCCCTTCTTCACCATGGAATTGCTGGCCGGCGAGACGCTTCTGGCGCGCGTCCGGCGCCGCCAGCGGCTTTCCCGCGACGAGGCGTTCCCGATCGCCCTCCAGATGGCGGAAGGTCTTCAGGCGGCGCATGCGGCGGGAGTGGTTCACTCCGATTTCAAGAGCGGAAACGTCCTCTTGATTCCCAGCGCGCACGGGGACCGCGCCGTCGTTACCGACTTCGGGCTGGCGCACGTGGATCCATCGCGAGCCCCGGTGGACGAAACGCGCACCATGAGCTTGCAGGGCCACGTCGTGGGTACCATGGCCTACATGTCGCCGGAACAAATGACCGGCGCGGCCCTCACCCCAGCCTCCGACATTTACTCGTTCGGGATCGTTCTGTACGAGATGGCCACCGGCCAGTTGCCGTTCGACAAGCAACACGCCATTCAGGCCGCCGTGCAGCGGGCCAGCGGTGAAGTGGTGACGGCGCGGCAACTGGTTCCGCACCTGGATTCAAAATGGGACACCGCCATCGGCCGCTGTCTGGAAAGAGCACCGGAGCGCCGATTCGCCTCCGCCGCCGATCTGGCCGATTGCTTCCGCGAGAGCGGTTGGCGCGTGCCGGTGCGCTACTGGCGGCGGCGCCAGTGGCTGCGTGCCGGCCTGGCCGCGGCAATTCCGGTTATGTTGGCGGCGGGGTTCTGGATCTGGTCCCACCGGACGTATCAGCCTCAGCCTGCGGCGCTCCCCTGGTATCAGAAGGGAGTTGCCGCGCTCCACTCCATGACTTACGAAGCCGCCCGCAAAGCTTTTGAACAGGCGGTGGCCGTGGATCCGGCTTTTGCTCTGGCGCGTGCCGGCCTGGCACAGGCCTATGAAGAGCTCGACTATTCCGATCTTGCCAAAGAATCCATGTTGCGCGCCGTAACGGCGGCACAGGAGTCGCATCTTACCAAGCGGGACGCCCGCCGGCTGCGCGCTCTGCAACTCCTGATGTCGCGCGACTACGACCCCGCGGTTGCCTTGTTCCGGCAGCTTGAGGATACCGCCGGCGCTCCGGAAAGGCCGGCCGCCGCGTTGGAATCGGGGTGGCTGGCAGAGAAGCGCGACGACACGGAAGGAGCCGCGGCCGCGTATCAGCGCGCGCTCAAGATGGACCCGGTTTACGCCGCTGCCAAGCTCCGTCTGGGATATATGTTGCAACGCCGCCGGCAGGTGCAAGCCGCACTCCAGGCCTTCCAGGAGGCCGAGGATCTGTACCAGGCTTCCAGCAACTACGAAGGGGTTACCGAAGCGCTGTACCAGAGGGCCATGCTTCTGAACCGCTCCAGCCGATCCGCGGAGGCGATGCCGGTGATTGACAAAGCCCTGACCGCGGCCCGCGCGGTCTCCAGCACTTACCAGCAAATCCGTTTGCAACTGGCGCAAGTGACGGCTGCACGCAACCTGGGCGACATCCCTCGCGCCACTGCGTTAGCCCAACTGGCCATCGACCGAGCGATCGCCGAGCACATGGACAACCTCGCCACTAACGGCCTCATCGACTTGGGCAACTTGTATCTGGCCCGGGGAGATTGGGCGTCCGCCGACCAGGTGTTTCGCAAGTCGCTCGATCTGGCCGGCCGCGCCCGCGTGAGAAGGATCGAAGCGCGGGCCCGCTTGTCGCTCGCGTCCGTTTGCGAGCTGGAGCACCGCACCCAGGAAGCCCGGTGGTTGATCGAAGCTGCCGTGCCGTTCTACCGGCAGGCCGGTTATCGCCGCGAACTGGTCCAGGCCATGGCGCTACTCGGAGACGTCCACGAGCAACTGGCAGAATTCTCGGACGGCGAGCGCGTTTTGCGCGAGGCGCTAGCCGAGGCCGCCCAACTGCATGACAGCCAGACCGAAGACCGGATTCGAGAGCGGCTGAGCGAGAACCTGCGCGATCAGGCCCGCTGGCCGGAAGCGCTGGCGAGCGTCGAGCAGTTATTGCCATCCGACACCGCGTATGCGCGGGTGAATTGCGCCGATTTGTACTGGCGCCTGGGCCGCCGGGACGACTCCCAACAGTCCTTGGCCGAAGCCGAAAAACTGCTGGCGCGAACTCCCAACCGCCAGCTTCTGTCCGATCTCAAAATCATCCAGGTGCGCAGAGCCTATCAAGACGGGCGCATGTCTCAGGCCGTGGCCGCCGGTGCGGGGGAGCCCCAGCCGGAGGCGCGGCTGATTGCGGCGCTGGTCTCAATTCGCGCGCACCCCACCGACGCCGGCATCGCTTCCGGTGTTAGCGTCACCGAGGGCTTGGACCAGGCCGGAATGCTTCTGGATTCCGCATCCGCGCGCCTGGAGATCGCCGAAGCCCTGGTAGTGGCCGCCAAACCTGGTCCGGCCGCCATGAATTCGGCGGCGAAGCTGGCGCTCGCCGCTCTGGCTTTCTTCGAGCCCCGGCGCATTTGGGAATCGGTCTGGCGCGCACACTACGTGGCAGCCCGCGCTTCACAGGATCCCGCCGAAGCGGAGAAGCATCGCGCCGCGGCCCGTTCCGCGCTAGACTCGCTAAGGACTCTCTGGTCTGCCCGGACTGTGGACAGTTACCTGCACAGGCCGGATATCAGCCTGCTATGGAGCGGCTTGAGATGATGACGGCGCACCGGGAACCTCCCTGCGCCGTTCGATTTGGGTACAGTTCAAGTTCAACCGAGAGGAACTAATATGGCACAACCAATCATGATCGACGACGGGGGATCCAC
>PLZX01000326.1 GCA_003152325.1 Bryobacterales bacterium
GCCAGGATCCGCGAGACCATCGCAAAGCTGCGCCGCTAGTCCACCCGATGCCCCGCCGCGCGCAGGGCGCCCGCCGCTCGTTCCACGTCGCGCTCCCGCACCATCACGTAGTCCGTTTCGAAAGTCGATACGGTGAAGAGGCTCACGCCCGCCTCCGCCAGCGGCCCGGTGATCGAAGCCATGACGCCGGTAAGCGCGAAATCGAGTGGACCCTCCACCTGGAAGATGCGCCAGCCGCTTTCGTGGGCGATGTCCTCCGGAACGGCCTCTTCCCGGCAGACGATCGACAACTCAGTGCTGGTGCGAGTCACCGAGCTGAATGCTCCGCCGCCGGCCCACTCCGGCAATTCCTCGTCTGGACCCAACCGGCAGACCGCCAGCCGGCCGTCCAACAGGAACAGGCGGAGACGGACGGCATCGGGCATCGCGACCGACAGTATACGCGAAGCGCCGCTGAACTGCACATACACCTATTGAGGCTCGCAAACTACAGTGGCTCAGAAATGTGCCCGGCGTTTACCGGGCCATCATCCGGCGCACGTCTTTGAGCAGAACGAACAGATGCAGGGGATCGGTTGGGGAAGGGACGAAATCGAAATGCTCATAGAAGCGCCTGGCTTCCTCGTCTTTCGCATGAACCGCAAGAGCGCGGATGCCGGCAATATCGGCCGCCTGCAAAGTGCGCTGCATGGCATCCCTTAAGAGCGCCTTGCCGGCACCCTGCCCGTGCCAGCGGCGGTCTACCGCAAGACGCGCGACCAGCATGATCGGTATCGGATGCCTTGCAAGGCCCTTCGTCAACCGCTCCGGTGCTTCCTCGTGCGTCGCCTGGCCCACGGCGAGAGTGTAGAAGCCTGCAATGGCATCACCCACGATGCCAACATAAGTCTGGGATGCGCCGGCTTGCTGGTTCTGCCAGGCATAGCGCAATAAGTACCGGTTCAGCTCCTCGCGTCCGCAATCGAAGCCTTCGATCGGGTGATCGCGTCGTAGCTTCTCAACACAGCGGGCAAGGGTCACCGATTAGGCCCGGCATCGAAGAATCCAGGTTCTTTGAGGAGACGCCTCAGGCGGGGAAGGGGACGCGGCGGAGCATCCAGGGCGGCCAAGAACGCCTTCCACTGCGTGGCATTCAGGCCGAAGGACCGCCGATCCGCGAGCGCTTCATCAGCCCTGGCGAGGGCGCTCTCCAGCACGAATTCACTCACCGAACGGCGTGACGCCGCCGCCGCCGCCTGCAACGATAGTTTGGCCTCGCGAGTAAGCCTGAGGTCGAGCTTTTCGCTGCGTAGAGCGCGTGATGGCATGCTTCCGGCTTCCTTCTACCAGAAGGTTAACTGTCTTGCCCGACAATGTCAAGACAAGAGACGCAAGCCCTCTCTGCCCTCCATTCGCTCCTCGTCTGGTGTATGCTCCATAAATCATGAGATTCCGTTTCCTATTTGTGTGTGCCGCCGGCGTTGCCGTTGCGTTGTTCGCCCAGCAGTACAGTCCCAGCCTGTACAACGGCATGCGTTGGCGCCAGGTCGGCCCCTTCCGCGCGGGCCGCATCTCCGCCGTAGCCGGTGTCCCGGGAGACCCCGCCACTTACTACCTCGGTACCCCCGGTGGCGGAATCTGGAAGTCCACCTCCGGCGGTGTCACCTGGAAGCCCATCTTCGACGACACCCACATGGACTCGGTCGGTTCCATCGCCGTGGCGCGCTCCAACCCCAACATCGTCTACGTCGGCACCGGCGATGTCAGCAGCGTGGAGAAATCGGTCAACGTGGGCAACGGCATGTGGAAGTCCGTCGATGCCGGCGCGCACTGGCAGCCTATCGGCCTGCAGGACACCCATCACATCGTGGGTTTGGTGGTGGATCCGAAAAACCCCGACATCGTGGTGGCGGCCGCGCTGGGCCACACTTATGCCCGCAACGAAGAGCGCGGCGTCTTTCGCACTACCGATGGCGGCCGCACTTGGAACAAGGTTCTCTACAAGGGCGACAACGTCGGCGCGGTCAACCTGGTCGCCGATCCCGACAACCCGCAGACGCTCTTCGCCGGGTTGCAGGTTTATCTGACGCTTCCCAACGCCGGCCGCGGCGGTGGCGGCGGTGGTGGTGCCGGCCGCGGAGCAACCGCCGAGCCGGACACTTCCGGCGCGGGCATCTACAAATCTACCGATCAGGGCCTCACCTGGACCCCGCTCACCGGCCACGGCCTTCCGGAATCCGGCATGGGCCGCATTGGCCTCGCGGTCGCCGCCGGCACCGGCGGGCAGCGTGTCTTCGCCGTGATGACCGGCGGCATGTTCCGCTCCGACGACGGCGGCGCCAACTGGCATCGCAGCACCACCGATTCGCGCTCCAACGGCAGCTCCTATTTCAGCCAGGTCTACGTGGCGCCCGATAACCCCGACATCGTGTACGTGGTGCAGACCTCTTTGTATCGCTCCACCGATGGCGCCCAGACCTTCGAGGCATTCAAGGGTGCACCGGGCGGCGACGACTACCATGTCCTGTGGATCGACCCGACCAACGGCAAGCGCATCCTGGCGGGTGTAGACCAGGGCCCCACCATCAGCGTGGACGGCGGCCACACCTGGGATTTGAACTGGTACAACCTTCCCAACGGGCAGTTCTACCATATCTCCACCGACACCCGGTTCCCCTATTGGATCTACGGCACGCAGCAGGATAGCGGCTCTGCCGGAACCGCCAGCCGCGGCGCGTTCGGGCAAATCACTTTCATGGAATGGATACCCTCGGCGGGCGCCTACGAGTTCGGCTACATCCACGCCGATCCGCTGGACCCCAATATCATCATGGCCAGTGGTCAGGGCGCTACTATCCAACGCTACGACGCGGTGAACCGCCAGATCCAAAACGTCTCGCCGCCACGCAGCGGAGGATACCGTTTCGCCAACACGCCGCCGCATCTGTTCTCGTCCGCGGATGGACACATCTTCTACCTGGGAGCGCAGTACCTGCTGGAGACCCGCGACCTGGGCCAAACCTGGAAAGCCGTGAGCCCCGACGTCACGCTGGCGCCCGGCGAAACCGCTCCCGCCGCCGAACCGGTAACGCCGCCGGCCGATACACCTGCGGGCCCCGCGGCAGGCGGCCGCGGCGGCCGTGGCGCGGGCATCTCAGCCATCGCGCCCTCGCCCCTGCGGGCCGGAGCGGTTTGGGTGGGTACTTCTAACGGCCACATCCAAGTGACCGCGGATGGCTCCGCCTGGAACCACGTCACGCCGCCCGAAGTGCCGGCCAACACTGCCATCCAACAGGTGGAAGCTTCCCCACACAACATCGACACGGCCTTCTTCACCCTGGATCGCCACAACTCCAACGACTTCGCCCCCTACATCTTCCGCACCCGCGATGGCGGCAAGACCTGGACCCGCATCGTCTCCGGCATCCCCCAGAACGAAATTGCGCGCGTGGTGAAAGAAGACCCCGTCCGCGCCGGCCTGCTCTACGCCGGCACGGAACACGGCGCCTGGGTCTCGTTCGATTACGGCGACCACTGGCAGTCCCTGCAACTCAACCTGCCCACTGTCTCGGTTCGCGATCTCGAGATCCACGGAGACGACCTNNTCTCAACCTCAAACGTCTACCTCTTCCGCCCGCAGACTGCCACGCGCGTGCGCAACGACACTGACTTTGACACGCCGTTTCCGCCCGAGATACCCGCCGGCTCGAACCCGCCCGATGGCGCCATCCTGAACTACTATCTGAAGTCCGCTCCGGAGGCCCCGCTCACTATCGGCATCTATGACGCGGCCGGCAAGTTCGTCCGGGAGCTTACCAGCGTTCCCCCGCCGCCAGAGCCGGAACCGCAGCTCACCGTTCCTAACTATTGGATCGAGCGCCCGCATCCGCTTCCCGCCACCGCCGGCATGAACCGCGCCGTATGGGATCTACGCTACACGCCGCCGCCCTCGTTCAACCGTGGGGCTACCAACTCGTACCCCATCTCCGCGCTCTATGGGAACACTCCCGCCGAACCCCGCGGCCCGCTGGTCGCGCCCGGCGATTACGAAGTCCGTCTCACGGCCGGCGGCGCAACGTATCGCCAACCGTTGCATGTCATCATGGAGCCGCGCGTCAAGACTCCGCCGCTCGGCATCACCCAGCAGCGCGACCTTGGCTTGCTGATTTCCGAAGGCATGACCGCGAGCCACGCCGCCAATCAACAGGTGGCCGACCTCCGTGCCGCGCTGGCCGCCTTGCAATCCCCGCCGGACGCCGCTGGGGCTCTTGCCACCAAAGCCGCCACCTTCGGCGGCGCACCCGCCGGCCGTGGAGGACGCGGCGGTGGTGGCGGCGGCGGATTCGGTGGCCGTGGAGGTGGCGGCGCGACTACCGTCAACTTCACTACGCTGAACGGCGAGTTCGGTTCCCTCATGAACACGGTCGAGCAAGGCGACTTCGCTCCCACCCAAGCCATGCAGGAAACCTATCACGACGCTTGCCAGCAACTCACGCAGGCGCTCACGCAATGGGAAGAACTCAAGACCAAAGACCTCGCCGCGCTCAACGCGCTTCTGGGAGCCGGCAAGATCGCCGCTCCCCCATTGGCACCCGCTGGCCCGCCCTGCGGAAGATAACGGCGCCGCGCCCCGTGCCTGTAATGGTTAACGGGGCGTCTCGCCCATCACCAGGACGCGCAACTGTGAGCCGTCCGCGCCACCGCGAAATACACGCTCCATGGCCTTTTTGAAGTCCGCCGGCCGGGCGTTCGGAATATCCAGGAACTGCTGCGGATTCCGATCCACCAGCGGGAACCAGGAGCTTTGGATTTGCACCATGATGCGGTGGCCGGAGCGGAACGTGTGCAATACATCCGGCATCCAGAACTCGATCTTCTCCGGCTTGCCCGCCGTGAACGGCTCCGGCTTGGACAGGCTGTTGCGGAACTTGCCGCGGAAAGGCTCGCCGCGCACTAATTGCTGATAACCGCCCATGTACACACCTTTGCTATTCGGAGTCGGGTCGGGATAATCGTTTGGGTACACATCGATCAGCTTCACGACAAAGTCCGAATCTGTGCCCGATGTCGATACGTGCAGCACCGGCGTGATGGGTCCGGCGATGGTCACGTCATGATCGAGCGGCTCTGTTTCATAGGTCAGCACGTCGGGCCGGGTGGCGGCGAAGCGCTGGTCGAAAGTCATGTAATCCACAGGCATTCCCTGGCCTGGAGCGAGTTCGCCGGTCGAGGGCACCGGCTTGTTGGGATCGCTCAGATACTCGTCAAAACCTGTTTCTGTTGCCGCGCTCCATGAGAGTTTCCCGTCCGCATCGAAATACAACGAGCGAGCCACGGCGTTCTTCGGCGGCCACGCGTCGAAACGATGCCACTCGTTGCGCCCGGTCTCAAACAGAAACGCCTTGGGAACGTCGCCATCGGCGGCGGCTTTCAGTCCGTTGCCCCTGCCCTTCAGGTTTTGAATAAAGAACGGGAGTTCGATGTTTTCCTGGAAATACTCGGCTGTATTAGAGTGGAAGTTCAAATTTCCCAGCGTATCTCCGCGATCGCGAGCCCA
>PLZX01000352.1 GCA_003152325.1 Bryobacterales bacterium
TCATCGCCGGCATGTGGTTCCAGGATCTCTTCAATTACGATTTCCGCCGCACCGAACAGTGCATCATCCCCTACGCCACGCAGGAAGGCGAAATCTCCTTCTGCGCCTACAATACCGGCGTCGGCTGGCGCAATATCATCGAGAAGATGCACATGACCGCGACCCTCACGAAATGGTATGAGGAGAACGGCAAACACGAGATTTTCGCCGGCGGCAAGTCCGTCCAGTTGGAGAGCAAGGAACACTCCCTGGTCCTGCGCGAAGCCATCGTCACCAACGAAATCCAGCACGATCTCGACCGCCTGGGCATCGCCAAGAATGCCGGTGAAGAAAAGGCCCGCGCTCGCGACGCGAAGATGAAGGAAACCGCCGAGAATGCGCGCATGGCCAAGCTCTATCGCGAGCACATCCTGAAAGAGCAGCCCGGTCCCGGGCTGGTGCAGATCGGCTCCATCCAGCCGGCGCCAAAGCCCGTCGAAGAACGCGAAGAAGTCGGCTCCTTCGGCGACTAAGTTTTTCTCCCCAATCCCAACGTTTGACCGCCGCCGGCTTCGCGCCCGGCGGCTTTTCGTGTTCCCTTCCCTGATTTACAAGGTGCGATGATGGTTCTCATGGTCCCAGGCGCTCCCCCGGAGGCACGGTGGAGGCGGACCGCACCCCGCCTCGATTGGCCCCTGGCCGTCGTGGAGCGCATGGTCCGCACCGCCTTTCCGCGCCACCGCGTGCTGGAATGCCGGCCGCTTTCGAATGGCCTCCGTAACGCCAATCTTTATCTGACCCTTGATTCCGTAACCGCGCCGCTGATCCTCCGCATCTACCAGCACGATCCGTCGCTGTGCCAAAAAGAAGTGGACCTGATGCACTTGGTGCGCCACACGGTTCCAGTGCCCGAAGTGATCCACGCCTCGCCGCGCGGCCTTGAGCAGTTGCCGCCCTTCGCGCTGCTGCAATTCGTGGAAGGCGTCAGCCCGCTCGATCTGAAGCGGCGTGGCGACCTGGAGGCCTTCTCTCAAACCGCTTTCTCGACCGGCGGAACTCTCGCCGCCATCGGGCGCTTCGGTTTTTCGAAAGCCGGGTGGCTCGGCCCCGGACCGGCGGTGACTGCGCCGCTCCTCGAAGGCGCAGACCCCATGCCCCGATTCGTCGATTTGTGCCTTGCCGCGCCGAATCTCGAACAGCGCGTGCCGGCGGAATGGCGCGAGCGCATCCACCGTCTGATCTGGCAGTGGGCCTCGCGCCTCTCCTCGCTCGACGCCGATCCCCGCCTGGTCCACGGCGATTTCAGCCGCCGCAACCTCGTCGCGCGCCAGGTCGCGGGCCAATGGGCGGTGGTTGCCGTGCTGGATTGGGAGTTTGCGATTGCCAGCTCGCCGCTTGCCGACATCGCCAACTTCCTGCGCTACGAGCGGGCGTCGTATCCTCTGGCCGAGCCGCATTTTTCCGCCGGCTTCAAACAGGCCGGCGGCGTCCTCCCCGAAGATTGGCGGCGCCTCGCACGCCTGGTCGGCCTTGCCGCAATCTGTGAGAGCCTGACGCACGAGGACTTGCCCGGCGATATCTCCAGCGAACTGGTGGAACTGGTGCAGGCCACGGTAGAAGACCGCGACCCGTTCAGCGCGCGCCGGACACTGTAAACCGTTTGGTCTACTGAATCTTCGCCACACCCGGCTGCGGGTTCGGAAAGCGCGTCATCACGGCGGGATCGTGACCCGGGATGATCAGCCTCGGATCGGCGGCCAGTTGCTTCATGCGGTCCTGGGCGCGGAGGTTCGATTCGGCGTCAAGGGTTTGGGCGATCGGCGCGTGCTTGTCCAGGTTCTCGTAGAGGTACATGTTGTCGCTGGCCAGCACCACCGTGCCCTGCGGGGTGTTGATGCCGAGATACTGCGACGCGTACGTGTGCTTTCCTCCCAAATAGCAGGTGATCCCGGCGAGGATTTCCTGCGCATCACCGTTCACCAGCCCGACGCGGCCCTGGGTGTTCAGCTTGACGGCCGCCAGGATGTCGTCGGGATCGATGCCGCCATGGGTGTTGCGCGATTGCCAGGCGGCGCCGGCGTAATATTCCAGCTCGTCCTTCTGAAGCCAGATGCGGGCCTTGGGAAAAAGATCCATGCCGTCGGCGTGGTCCCAGTGCATGTGCGTGATGACCACATCGGTGATGTCTTCGGGCTTCAGGCCCAGGCGCGCGATGGCCTCGGATGGTCTGACGTAATCCTTGGGATGCCATTGGTTCATGAATTGCTCGCGGTAGAATCCGGAATCCACCAGGATGTTGTGGCCGTTGCCGCGCACCAGCCATACCATCATGGCGATGTCCATCTTGCGGGCGCGGTCCGCGCCGGCCACCAGGCTGGAGACTGGAAAATCGGGGATGGTGGCGTAGCGGATGGCGTAGATTTCGTACTGCGGCTTGGGTTGCGCCACGAGCGGGGCGGCCAGCGCGGCGGCCAGAACCAGGTGTGAGAACCGCATGAACGGCCTCCTTTGCTCCATAAAGAGTATCAATTCCGTGGGCCTCGCCTTGCGGAAGGCCCTGTAGAATGGTACCTTGACCCCGTGAAGCTTGCATACATCCGCTGGAAAGACGCCGTCTCCGAAGAAGCCTCCGCCGCTGGGTCCAACCCTGCCCACGCGGCCCTGGTGGAACTACACGAAGTCGGTTTTCTGCTGGGCGAAAGCGGCGAGGCCGTCGTGATCGGGATGGAGTTTAACCAGGACACGGATGTCCAGCCCGGGCGCTGGCGTCTTCATATTCCACGCGTCGCCATACAGGAAATGCGCGTGGTGGAGCTGGAGAAAGCCTTTCCAGTCAGACGCCGCAAGAAACAGAGCTAGTGTAATCAATGGCTTAGCATCTTTCACGGAGAATCGGGTATGCACCGCATCGCCGCCTATCTCGCCGCAGTATTGTATCTTTCCGCACAGACCGGACCCGCCCCGCCCAAGACCTGGATCGATCCCGACACGGGCCACCGGGTGGTCCGGTTGACCGACGAGCCCGGCAGCGCCAGCCTGTACTTCAACCAGGATGGCTACACGGCTGACGGCCGCAAGCTGATTTATACGACCCCTCAGGGGATCTCGACGTTGGATTTGGCCACACACGCCACAAAAGCCGTCGTCACTGGCCGGGTCCGCGTGATTGTGGCCGGGCGCAAGACGCAGAACGTGTACTACACGAAAGAAGGCGCCGTCTGGTCGACCGATGTCGATAGCGGGGCCATCCGCGAAATTGCCAAGCTTCCGGCGCATAATGCCGCCGGGGTTGCCACCGTAAATGCCGATGAGACCCTGCTGGCGGGCACGTATATCGAGAACGACGGCGCCGATTACAACGCCAACCGGTCGCAGGAACCGCAGAGCATGAGCCTGGTGCAGCCCGCCAACAAAGGGCAAATGATGGAGGACCGGCT
>PLZX01000202.1 GCA_003152325.1 Bryobacterales bacterium
AATGTGCGAAAAACCCTTCTCGCACTGCTCTTTTCCGCGGTGGCCGCCTGCGCGGCGCAGCAACCTTGGGACCCGGCCGACCTATGGAAGTGGCGGACGGCGGCGGACGCCCGCATCCGGCCGGACGGCCAGTGGGTGGTCTACGTGGAAGGTTGGAGCGACCGGGCGGCGGATGCTTCCTACTCCAACTTGTGGGCCGTCTTCACCGACGGAAAAAAGCGCCTCCGCATCACCGATGGCGCGTGGCGCGACTGGTCCCCGCGCTGGTCGCCGGATGGGTCGCGCGTCGCATGGATTCGGGAACGGACCGGTGGCGTCGAGTTGCGAGTGGCGCGGCTGGAGGCGCACGAGGAATCGCACGAGGAATCGATAGTCGCGAGCGGGCCCCTCGAACGCCTTGCCTGGTCGCCGGATGGCAAGTCGATCGCCTTCACAGCGCGGGGGAGTTGGTTCGTGGCTTCCGTATCTGGCGGCGTGGCGCGGCGCATCCCCGCAGGCGACCTAAACGCCGCGGGCGAACCGGCCTGGATGCCCGATGGCCAGTCGATTGTCAGCGCGGCGGCCGATGGCGAAATCTATTCGATTCGCGTGGCCGACGGCGTGGCGCGGCGCTTGACTAAAGGTGCCGGGCACAACCAGGACCCCGTGATCTCGCCGGATGGCGCGCGCATTGCGTTCCTCTCCACCGACTCCCGGCCGCGCAGCTACTCCATTCGCAAGCTGATGGTCATGAACGCCGATGGCAGTGGCGCCAAAGTGCTGGGCGGCGCTCTGGACCGCGATGCCAGCGACCCACAATGGAGCTCCGATTCGCGCACGGTGTATTTCATCGCCGACGATCGCGGTTCCACCCACGTTTACGCTGGCCGCAACGACGGCTCCACGCGGCAGGCCACCTCCACGCCCGAGCGCCTGCGCGGTTTCACCCTGGCCGACAATGGCCGCGCCGTTTCCGTGCGCTCCACGGCGTCGAGTGCTGAGGTAGTCGTAACGTTTGCTGTGGACGTCGCGCCGGCTCCGGTAGTGCTGGCCGCGCCCAACGAGGCTCTCATCGCGGAGCGCCAGACGGCCGCGGCGCAAGAGATCGCATTCCAGTCCGGCGGCAAAAGCATACAGGGTTGGCTTTTTACGCCGCCGGAATTCGACGCGTCGAAACAGTACCCGCTACTGCTTGATATCGCCGATGCACCGCGCCGCATGTGGGGAGTCGAATTTTCGCCCGAAGCCCAGATCTACGCTGCGCGCGGCTACGTGACTCTGCGCATCAATCCGCGCGGCGCCCCCGGTTACGGCGAGGAGTTTGGTTGCCTGCTGCCGTCGCGGTTTCCGGGCGACGATGCCGACGACCTGCTGCACGGCGTCGATTTCGCGGTTGCGCAAGGCTCAATCGACGCGCGCCGCCTGGCCGTCAAAGGCGGTCTGCTGGCGGCCTGGTTGATTGGACACACCGGCCGGTTCAAAGCGGCGGTGACACGCCATCCCATCGTCGATTGGGCTCTCGATGTCATGACGGCACCCGACGGCGCGCACCATGCGGCCGACTGGATGAACGCGCTCCCGTGGGAGGATCCGGATCAGTACTTGAAGCACTCGCCGATTTACTTTGCGCAAAACTTCAAGACGCCCACCTTGGTGCTGGCGGGCGATCCCGATCTGCAATCCGACGAGTTATATTTTGCCCTACGTGCGCGCCAGGTGGATTGTGCGCTGGTGCGAATCGCGGATGATCGTAAGCCGGGCGCGCGGGCAATCGAAATGGAAGCGACGCTGGCGTGGCTAAAGCGATAAGTGTGCCACTATCGCAGCCGCAAACTGTTGCTCACCACAGTTACGCTCGAAGCTGCCATGGCGGCCGCTGCCAGCATGGGCGAAAGCAGCCCTAGCGCGGCGATGGGAATCCCCACCGTGTTGTAGGCGAAGGCCCAGAAGAGGTTCTGGCGGATGATCCGCATGGTGCGGCGCGAAAGCTCGATGGCNNGCGGGCGCGTCGTTGATGCCGTCGCCCACCATCGCGACGCGATGGCCGCCCGCCTGCAACTTCTTTACCTCGGCCAGTTTTTGATCGGGCATCACTTCGGCGAGAAAATGCTCGATGCCGGCCTCATGCGCGATGGCCTCGGCAGTCGCGCGGTTGTCGCCCGTGATCATCCAAACTTGCAGGTTCATGGCGCGCAGGCGGCGCACGGCTTCGGCGGCTTCCGGCTTAAGGGTGTCGGCGATTTCGATGGAACCGGCCACCACGCCGTCCACGGTTACGGTGGCGCCGGGTTTCGATACGACCACCTGGCGCGAGCCCACCAATGCGCGCACGCCGAGGCCGGCGAGAGCGGAGAAGCCCGTGACGGCTTCGAGCGGGATGTTGCGCGCCGCGGCGGTTTCGACAATAGCCTTGCCCAGCGGGTGTTCGGAGTAGCGCTCGGCGGAAGCAGCCAGGCCCAGAACGTCGTTTTCGGAGAAGCCGCGGGCGGCAGCCACACGCATCACGCGCGGCTTGCCTTGCGTGAGGGTGCCGGTTTTATCGATCACAATGGCGTCGATCCGGTAAGCCATTTCGAGAGCTTCGCCGCCTTTAATAAGGATGCCGCGCTCGGCGCCGCGCCCCGTGCCCACCATTATGGCGGTGGGTGTGGCCAGGCCCAGCGCGCACGGGCAGGCGATGATCAGCACCGCCACCGCGTTCACCATGGCCGTCGAGAGCGGCGCGAGCAGCAGCCAGACGCCGAACGTGAGCAGCGCTGCAGCCAGCACGGCAACGGTGAAATAGCCGCTCACCACGTCCGCCAGGCGCGCCACCGGGGCGCGCGAACCCTGCGCCTGCTTCACCATTTCGATCATGCGTTGCAGCACCGTGGCGCGCCCCACCTTGGTGGCCTGGTAGCGAAAGCTGCCGGAGCAGTTGACGGTTCCAGCGAAGGCCGTCGCGCCGGGGTGCTTGTCCACCGGCAGGCTTTCGCCGGTGAGCATGGATTCGTCCACTGCCGATTCGCCGTCCAGGATCACGCCATCCACGGCGATTCGCTCCCCGGGGCGCACCACCAACGTGTCGCCGGCGCGCACCTCCGCAACCGGCGTTTCCACTTCCACGCCGTCGCGAAGCACGCGCGCGGTGGCCGGCTGCAATTCCATGAGGCGGCGGATGGCGGCGGATGCCTTGATGCGCGCGTGGGCCTCCAGCGTGCGGCCAAGCAGGATGAGCGCGATGATGACCGCGGCGGCTTCGTAGTAGACCATGTGGCCGCCGCGCGCGGTTTCCCAAAGCGAGTAAAGGAAAGCGGCGCCGGTGCCGAGCGCGATCAGCGTGTTCATATTGGCGGCCCCGTGGCGCACCGCGCTCCAGGCGGCCGCGTAAAACGGCGCGCCGGAATAAAAGATGACGGGCAATGTGAGGGCCAGTTGAATCCATGGGGCCGTGTGCAACATTCCCAAAACCATCACCGGCGCCGTGAAGACGATCGCGACGATGAGGCGGCGCCGGTATTGCGTTTCGGCAGCGTCCACGGCCGGCTCGGTCTCGGGCACCCCGTAGCCCAAGTCCTCGATGGCCGTCACGAAATCGCCCACACGGACGCGCGCCGGGTCAAACTCCACGGTGGCGGTGTTGGTTGCCAGGTTGACGTTGGCCCGCGTGACACCGCTGGTTGCCGCCAGTGTGCGCTCGATAGTCCGCGCGCAAGCCGCGCAGGTCATGCCCGAAACCGGAAGATCGACACGCTCCGGCGCTTGCACCTTCAAGCCGGTACCTCGTAGCCCAGTTGACGCACGGCGTCGGCCAGGCTTTGCGGCGTGACGATCTCAGCGTCGTACTCCACGGTAGCCTTAGCGCCGCTCAGATCCACCGCTACTTTCGACACACCGCGCGTGCCGGCCAGTTTTCGCTCCACGCTACGGGCGCAATTCCCGCAAGTCATGCCGTGGACGGGGAGGCTCAAGGTTTGAATCGCCATACATATATGATGAGTCATGTGCGGCAGATGGATGCGATGACTTTTCGCGATGCCGCATTGGCGCGCCGTCTGGAAGCGGCGGAAGCCGCCAATGCGCGGGGCTGTACGGCCTGGCCGACGGGGTCGGCGGTGTTGGACCTAGGCGGAGGCTGCGCGATTTTTGCGGGTGTCGGTTCGCCCCTCTCGCAGGCCGTGGGCATCGGTCTTCAGGGACCCGTCAGCGCGGCGGATCTCGATGGACTGGCCGATTTTTTTCACAGCCGAGGCTCGCAGGTCTCCATCGACTTGTGTCCTCTGGCCGACCCGGGATTGTTGCCCGCGCTGGGGACCCGCGGCTATCGGCCCACGGAATTCAACAACGTGCTCATCAAGCGACTGGCGGCTGCGGAGATCGTCCTGACGCCGCACGTGCGCCGGGCCATGGCGGGTGAGGATGATCTCTGGTCCCACACTGTGGGAAGCGGTTTCTTCGACCAGCACGAACTGACCGGCGAAGAAATGGACGTGGGGCGCGCCATCTTCGGCATGCCGGGCGCCATGTGCTGGCTGGCCGTGGCCGAGATCGGCGAGCCGGCCGGCGGGGGTGCGTTGGCGGTACGCGATGGCCTGGCAACGCTGTTCGCCGACAGCACGATTCCGGCCTTCCGGCGGCGCGGGCTGCACTACGAACTGATTGCCGCGCGGCTCAACGAAGCCGTGGCCCGCGGCTGCGATCTGGCAACCGCCAGCACGCAGCCGGGTTCCACTTCGCAGCGCAATTACGAACGGCTGGGCTTCGAGGTAGCTTATACCAGGGTCACGCTGACAGACGGCGCGAATTCTTGAGAGTTTTCCGGCCGATTAGACACTATTCTCCTTCGTGGGGTTCGACCATTGTGTGGCGACGTGTCTGGTTCCGCTCGCGATCTGGATCCTGCTGAGCGGACTGGACGATCTGTGGATCGCGCTGGTGCTGGCCTTCACCGGGCGCATGAGGCTGCGGCGGCCAACGGATGCGGAGCTGGACCGCGTCCCCGAACGCCCCATCGCTATCTTTGTGCCGTTGTGGCGCGAGCATCGCGTCATCGGCCAGATGCTGGCACACAACCTGGCCGGCATCCGCTATTCCAACTACCAATTCTTCGTGGGCGTCTACCCCAACGACCCGGCGACGGTTCGCGCCGTGGCCGACGCGGCGCAGCGTGACAGCCGCGTGCACTTATGCCTCTGCTCGCACGACGGCCCTACGTCCAAGGGCGACTGCCTGAACGAGATTTACCGTTCGATGGTGGAATCGGAAACCCGCAGCGACGGCCGTTTTGAGGTCATCACGACGCACGATGCGGAGGATCTGGTGCATCCCGAATCCTTGCGGTTGATCAACTTCTACTCGCGCGATTACGCCATGGTGCAGATGCCGGTGCTGCCGTTGCCGACGGGGCCAGGCGAACTGACGCACGGTCTCTACTGCGACGAGTTTGCCGAATTCCAGACCAAGGACATCCCGGTGCGCCAACGGTTGGGGGGGTTCCTGCCGGCGAACGGAGTGGGGACGGGGTTTGAGCGCTCGGCGCTGGAGCGGCTGGCCGGCGACCGGGGTTGCATTTTCGATCCCGCGTGCCTCACCGAAGATTACGAAAACGGCTTCCGGCTGCACGCCCTGGGATACCGCCAGGCGTTTGTGCCCGTCCGATTTGAAAACGGCCAGCCGGTGGCTACGCGCGAGTACTTTCCGCGCACCCTGCGCCAGGCCGTGCGGCAGCGCAGCCGGTGGGTGGCTGGCATCGTGCTGCAAGGCTGGCAGTCTCACGGCTGGCGCGGTCCGTGGCGGCCAGGCGTATTGGTTCTGGCGCGACCGCAAGGGGCTGGTGGGGAACCTGCTGTCTCCGCTCGCGAACCTGATCTTCTTCTCCGTCGCGGCGGAATGCCTTTGGAGCGCAGTCACGGGCAAACCGCGGCGCTTCGCCGGCCCCATTCCGCCGTGGGCGTTGCGGATGTGCCTGGCCACGTACTGGATGTCGATGGTTCAAGTGGCCATCCGGACCGCGGCGAGCGCCCGCATCTACGGCTGGCGCTTCGCCGCGCTCAGCCCGGTGCGCACGTTGTGGGGCAACCTAGTGAACTTCGCCGCCACGCTCGC
>PLZX01000383.1 GCA_003152325.1 Bryobacterales bacterium
GGACACCATCGACCGCCTGCCGCAGACCGGCGACTGGGGCATCTACCTGAAGCAGCAACTCAAGGACAAGCTGATCGAACACAAGCAATACATCGACAAACACGGCGAGGATCTGCCGGAGATTCGGAATTGGAAGTGGGACCCGGCCAACACAGGCAAGCCGGCGTAACCCGGGTTTACTTTTCCAAGTCCGACCACACGGCCAGTTCGTTGCCGCTCGGGTCCGTAAAATGAAACCTACGGCCGCCGGGAAACGAAAAAGTATCCTTCACGATCGCTCCTCCGGCGGCCTTGATTCTTTGCTGGGCCGCGGCCAAATCACTCGCGTAAATCACCAGCAACAGACCCTGGCTTGGTGGCGGCACTCCCTTCGTAAAGCCTCCGGCGAGGCGGCCGTCGAAGAAACTCGTGTAGTCGGGCCCATAGTCTTCAAACGTCCACCCGAAGACCGTTCCGTAGAATCGCTTCGCGGCCTCAATTTGGCTCGCTGGCAGTTCAATGTAGTCGATTTGGTTCTCGTTTCTTGGTCGGCTCATGGTCTTTTGATCTTAATCCCTTCCCTGGTATTCGAAGAAATCGAAGTCCGCCGTCTTCGCGGTTCCCGCCAGGTCCTGGCAGCACATTCCCACGAACGCTCCCGTGAAATTCGGGCCCGGCGGGCCCGCTTCGTCCGACAGGATGCTGGCATCGAACTCCTGCGCAATCCATTGCCACTCTTCCTCCCCCACCCGATACCCAAACCGCAGCCGCTCGCGCTCCACCTCCACGCGCAAACCCACCGCCGCCCCTCCGCGAATCGCTCGCGGCGCAATCGCCAGGTCCGGCTGTCCGGCATCCGGATGACAACTCATCACTCCTACATGTCTCCCCAACTCCCCATGGTGCGAGACGTACAGGTAATGAAACTTGACGCCGCTGTAGTAGCACACCAACCCCGCCATCTGCTGGAAGCTTTCCGGCTCGAACTCCATCACCGTCTCGGCAGCGTAGCGGTGCGATTGCTGTCGCCGCGCCACCAGCGCCTGCCGGAACAAACTGCCCAGTGATTCCCGCCCGTACAACCGCAAGTGTCCCGGCCGCTCCGTCAAGCTGAACAACTCCTCCGGCCAGGGCGACCGCAGCCACTGAAAGTCCGCCGCGAGTTTCTCGCCGTCGAACTCCTCCCGCGCCGCCGCCGCGGGAAAGACACACGCAGGCAAGCGAGGCGCATCCACTTCGGGGCAGGGAAGGCCCCGCCCGTCCGCCGTCCGCAGCCATCCATCCTCGCCCCAAACCATCTTTTGGATCGCCGTCTCCCTGCCCAACGTGCACCGCCCCCGCGTGCTGAGCGGCCGTCCGCACAGGTGCACCAGGTAGGTCTCGCCGCGCTGTGTCTCCACCAGGTCCGCGTGCCCCGCGCGTTGCAGTTCCAGATCCGGCCGATCGCGCGAGGTCAGAATCGGCCCATCCGGATGCAGTTCGTAAGGCCCCCGCAGATTCCGCGACCGCGCCAGCGTCACCGCGTGACCGTATCCTGTTCCACCCTCGGCCGTCAGCAAATAATACCAGCCCCCTCGCTTGTATAGGTGCGGACCTTCAGTGAACCCCAGCGCCGTCCCTTCGAAGATCACCTGCGCCGTCCCCATCAGCCTTCGCTCTGCCGCCGAGTACTCCTGTAGCGCGATCCCCGCGAACCGGTTGCGGACCGGCCGATGGTCCCACACCATGTTCACCAGGTATTTCCGCCCATCCTCATCGTGGAACAGCGACGGGTCAAACCCGCTCGAGTTCAGGTGAACCGGTTCTGACCATTCCCCTGCCACGCTCGCGCCAGTCACCAGGTAATTGTGCATGTCGCGGAACATCACGCCCCGGGTGGGCCCCGCCGTCGATCGCCCGTAGCGCTTCACATCGGTATAGATCAAATAGAACAGCCCATCCGCGTAACTCAGACACGGCGCCCAGATCCCGCACGAGTCCGGATCGCCGAGCATATTCAACTGCGTCGCCCGCTCCAACGGCCGCCTCACCAGCCGCCAGTGGGCCAAATCCCGCGAATGATGAATCTCCACTCCTGGGTACCACTCGAAGGTCGACGTGGCGATATAGTAATCGTCTCCCACCCGTGCAATCGACGGGTCCGGATGGAACCCACGCAGAATTGGATTGCGAATCTTGTATGGCATCCTTTGGATCATGCTACCAGGGTGCGCGTGCCCGCTCGCGGGGAAAGTGTGGCAAGCTGAGTGGTGCTTATGTGGAAGAAGATCCTGCTCATTCTTGGAAGCCTCGTGCTGGCGGTTGTCGTTCTCGGCGGGGCGGGCATTGCCTGGCTGTTTCTGCGCAAACCGGCCATGGCGCCGGCGGCGTCCATCAAAGTGGCCATGACGCCGGAACGGATCGCGCGAGGGAAATACATTTTTGAGAGCGTCGCGGATTGCGCCGGCTGCCACTCGCAACGGGATTTCTCGCGCGTGGGAGGTCCCGAAGTCGAGTCGGGGCGCGGCCGCGGGAATGTGATGTCGGACTTGTTGAAAGGGTTGCCGGGGCAGGTAGTGGCTCCCAATCTCACGCCCGATCCGGATACGGGAATCGGGACATGGACCGACGGCGAAAAGATCCGCGCCATCCGCGAAGGGGTCGATAAAGATGGCCGGGCGCTGTTTCCGATGATGCCTTACGCGTCGTACCGCCGATTCAGCGACGACGACGTGCAGGCGGTGGTGGCGTTTCTCGATTCGCTGCCGCCGGTTCACAATCCGCTGCCGCAGACCAAACTGATCTTCCCGGTTTCGGTGCTGATCAAGAGCGCCCCGCAACCGGCCGGCAGCGTGGCGCCGGTGGACCATACGGACCGCAAGAAGTTCGGCGAGTATCTGGTGGCGGTGGGCGGCTGCGGCGGTTGCCACACTCCGGTAGACGAAAAGAACAATCCACTGCCCGGCAAGGTTTTGGCTGGCGGGAGGGTGTTTGACACGCCGATGGGCAAGGTGGTGAGCGCCAACATCACGTCCGACACCGATACCGGCATCGGCAAATGGAGCGAGGAGTTTTTCCAGAAGAAGTTTTACGACTTCAAGGAGTACGCCACCAGCGGCCCGCCGCCCTCGCCCGGGCCGCAGTCCTTCACGCTGATGCCATGGCTTGGTTTTGCGAATAAAGAACCGGAGGAGTTGAGCGCCATCTATGCATACCTGCGGACGGTGCCTTCGGTCCACAATCCGGTGGAGACTCACCCGGGCTTTCCGAAAGGGCCTGCGCTACCCTAGGAAGTGAAATGACAGGACTGGCGGTACTGGCTCTTTTCGCCGTGGGGTTGCCCAATGCGGTCGTGCTGCGGCCGGTAGCCAATATGTACTCGAAGCCTACGGAGGACGCCGACGTGGTGTCGCAGGCGATCTACGGCTCGAACGTCACGCTGATGGAAGAACGCGATGGTTGGGCGCACATCCGCACGGCCGACGACTACACGGGGTGGACACCCCTGTCGATGTTGCGGCCGGGGCCGGCCTATGCCTCGACCGATGGCGCCGCGGAGGTGGTCAGTCTGTTCGCGCATATCTATCGCGAGGCGAGCGTCACCAGGCACGCGCCACTTCTCACCGTACCGTTTGAAACCAGGCTGGAAGCCGTTTCCAAACCTTCGGCCGAGGACCGCTGGCTGCAAGTGCGCCTGCCCGACGACCGTGCCGGGTGGATCCAGAGCGGAGACGTGGCTTTCCACCAGAAGCCGCTCTCCATCCCGGAAATGCTGGCCCTGGCGAAGCGGTTTATGGGCGCGCCTTATACCTGGGGCGGCACATCGAGCTTCGGCTACGATTGTTCCGGCTTCGCGCAGATGCTGGAGCGGCGCCGCGGGGTGGGGATGCCGCGCGATGCGCAACCGCAGGCCGATTGGAATGGCCTGACGCCGGTCAAGCGGGAAGAGCTACAACCCGGCGACCTGCTGTATTTCGGAAGCTCCGACAAGCGCATCACCCATACCGGGGTCTATTTGGGTGACGGCAAGTTCATCGACGCCACCACGTTTGAAACCCCCATGGTGCGCATCGACGATCTTACGGATCCGCACTGGTCCAAGATTCTGGTGGCGATGCGGAGGGTGAAATGATCGCGAAGCGCGGCAAGGCGGTACGGCGCACCAAGGGCGAAGCCCTTGGTTAGCCTTTGATCGGCTGCGGCGCCAGATCGCGGCTGGTGATGACGCGGTCGATCATGCCGTAGAGCACGGCGCCGTCAGGCTCCATGATGTAATCGCGGTCCACGTCTTTGGCGACGCGCTCCACGGGCTGGCCGGTGGCGGCGGCGAGCATCCCGTTCAGGATCTCGCGCATGCGCAGGATTTCTCGCGCATAGATGTCGATATCGGCTGCCTGGCCCGCCAGACCCTGCATGGAGGGCTGGTGGATCATGATGCGCGAGTTGGGCAGGCTGAAGCGCTTGCCTTTAGTGCCCTTGGCCAACAGGACCGCCGCCATAGACGCGGCTTGGCCGACGCAAATGGTGACGATATCGGGACGAATAAAGGCCATCGTATCGAGGATCGCCAGGCCGGCGGTTATGGAGCCACCCGGCGAATTGATGTAAATGGAGATGTCTTTTTCCGGGTCTTCGGCTTCCAGGAAGAGCAGTTGGGCGATGATCAGATTGGCGACCTGGTCGTCAATCGGAGTGCCTAGAAAAATGATGTTTTCCTTGAGGAGCCGTGAATAAATGTCGTATGCGCGTTCGCCCCGCGAGGTCTGTTCGACCACCATGGGGACTAATACTGATCCCATCGTACCTCCGGACTATCCAGAATCGCGAGCCTAAGCCCGCTTGGCGGTAACCGAGCGCCTGGACTTACGCTGTTTGGTCATGGCAATCGACTTCTTTTTCTGGTCCAGCGCCTTGGCCAGGTCCAAGATTGTATTCCGCCCCAGATAATCCATGATACGCGATCGGAGGTTGACCC
>PLZX01000191.1:0-3283 GCA_003152325.1 Bryobacterales bacterium
CCACGCGGCACGACGGTTATGGGATCAGCCAGAAGAAACGGAAGCGGATCGAAGAGAGCGTCGGTTGGCTGATGACGAGTGCGCTGATGCGGAAGGTGCGCCATCGGGGGATCCACAAGGTCGGGTGGGTGTTTACTTTTGCGGCCGCGGCTTACAACCTGGTGCGGATGCGGAATCTGCTGTCGCCGGCAGTTCAGTCCGCGTAAGTCGGGGGAGAGGTGTGTCCAAAACCGCCGAATGGCGAACGTGGGCGCACTCAAACACTTACGAAAACGCGACTTTCCACGTTCTTGGATCGGATCACTGGCCCTACTGCAGACTGAATCCAGTTTTTCCGCAGCCTGCTAGCCCACAGCAACGAATAAATATACGGATTCTCCGCCCTCGCTGCCGAGCGGTACCGAAGGGTCGGCTTCGGGTCGATGATCTTTCACTTGACGCCACATGGCCGTCTAAACGCCCGACTCGCGGATGTGCGCCAGTCCATGCGCCCTGGATGTCCCGTTGGGGGACCCGAGGCTCGCCGGTCACGCCTCTGCCAGGTCGATGGCGTCGTTCACCGCGTTCCGCAGTTTTTGCCTGCACCGAGATCGCGCTCGGTCGTCTGGACCGAGACATGCCCGAGCAAGAACTGAATCTGCTCCAATTCTCCTCCGGCGAGATGACACAGGCGCGCGCAACTCCGGCGAAGATCATGGGGAGCGAGGTTCGCGATTCCAGCCAGCAGTGCCGCTCCCTTCACAACATGCCAAATTGCTCTGGGCGTGATGTGCTCCCCCCTCCTACGCCGCGGGATCAATATGGCGCGAGAAGCCAGCAGGTCAGGTCCCGGAAGGCCGTTTTGGGCGAGTCTCGCAATGCGCCCCCCGAGATGCCTACCAAGCGATTCGACTGGTGCAAGTACCTCTCTGCTAAATCGCGGCTACGGCAGATTCTGAGAGGCAATGGGGGTCAATGGGCTGGACAGCGGTCGATTATAATCGGTGGCGAGGTTCTAATGCTCCCGCCTGAAATTGCCAAAATAGTCAAGTTGGCAGGTCCGAAAAATCGACAACACTACGTCTTTCAACGTTACCTCAAGGCCTGGGAGAGAGACCGGAAGGTATGGGTTCGACGGCATAGGGAAAAGAAAGTGTTTCACGCTACGACTCGTAACGTTGCCGTTGAGAACCATTTCTACAAACTCCAACCCGTAACGGAAGAGGACCTTGCTCTGATTAGGCTTCTACTGCTCGATACCGCACCAGATTATGTCAAGGAGCGCTGCGAAACGCTCATCCACAACATGACCGTCCCTATGGCAATAAAAATGGCCATCGATCCTGCGAACCCGGGGCTTAAAGAAATATCGGCATGGTTGGACGAACACATCATTAATGCGCAAGAGAATCTTCATTGCGACGTGGAAGAGGGCTTGGTTCCAGCCATAGACAGCATGCTGGACGGCAAGATCGAATTTTATCGTGAGAATGATTCCGCGCAGGAGTTCATTCACGCGATATGTTTCCAGTACATGCGGACGAAGAAGATGCGAGAAGGTATGGAGGCAATCGGGCCAACGCCCGTACCTGGTTCGGACATGAAAAGGTGTAGCACTCTTTATATGCTTATCTCCACCATGCGGTTTGCGGACTCACTGTATCGCCGCCGGGATCAGTTCAAGATCGTGCTGCTTGACAACGAAACCGCCATACCATTCATTACCGGCGATCAGCCGATCATCAATGTTCACGCCACCGGCTCTGAAGCCCCTCCTGAAAGGTTGGAGCTATTCTACCCGCTGTCACCAAAGCGGGCGATGACACTGCTTGAGTTGGCTACGGAACGATCAACAGCACTAAGCATCAATGAAGTACAGCAGTTCAACGAGTTGATTCTGTGGAACTCGTATGAACAGGTGTTCTCAAATTCCCGCGAGTACTTGGATGGGCTTCGAATGGATGGATCATCAGAACTCTAGCCGACATTGGGTCGGGTGCGTAAGCAATGCGTACTTCGTAGTTGTTCGCAATTGGAAGGTGTAGTGTCCCCAAGTCCGGATCTGGGAAGTTTGAGCCTTGGGCCGTCCATTGCGGGATAGATCCCGGTAAATCCTGGTAACGCCGTTCACGGTAACAGCATTGCTCTTCTGTTCTTCAAGCCACTTCGCGCGATATAATCGGGCGTGATGTATATGCGAATAGGCCTTCCAACGTATGAAATTGCGGGCCTCCCTGTTAGGCCCGGAGATATTCTCGGGCGGATAGATCCGGGATCAATTATCGAGCACCGCGTCCTGATTGCCTTTGATGGCATCATTGCCCATGTGCCCGGTCCTAGCGACGTATTCCGCCAAGGCTGGCTGCAAGAGATTCTCAACCCTGGCGCGCGGATTCGCGTCGTCTATCCGACTAGATCCCTGGAGGAAACCGAGTTCCGATTCGCACGCGCGGACATGCTCATGGGGCGATCTTGGTGGAACATGGATTGTCACAGGGCCACCGATTTCATTGCGGGGTTGCCTCAGAATTCGTGGTGAACCGAACCGGCCGGCGATGACCTGATTACTCCTTCAAGAGAAGTGGGCCGACGAATCCATGCTGGAGATTCAATCCGATGGCCTGAAGGTGAACGGGGTGCGACAGGGTGGAATTTTCCTTGGCGCCTTGCGCGTGCTGCCCCGTGCTGCCCTGCTGCCTGTAACTGTATGAGGAATTGGTAGCGCTAACGGGAATCGAACCCGTATTTAAGCCTTGAGAGGGCTCTGTCCTAACCGTTAGACGATAGCGCCACGGGTGTTTCCATTCTACCAAACTCACCAGTCGCCTCGCGGCGCGCCATAATGAGAAGGCATGCGCCGATGGCTCATCCTCAGCCTCCTCTGCCTCTTGCCGTCTCTCGCGATGGCAGACCGTTGGATGCGCTATACGTCCGGACCCTTTGAGGTCCTCACCGATGCCGGCGAGCGCGCGGGACAGGAAACCATGGTCCGCTTTGAGGAGTTCCGGCATTCCCTCGGCGTCATCGTCGGTGAAGAGGATCTCGCTACACCGCAGCCCGTTCGCATCCTCGTTTTCAAGAACGCCCAGGGCTGGACCTCAACCGCGCCGCTCACCGAGTGCCGCGACCGCTATGCCATCGTGCTGTCCGATAAAAGTCCGACGCCGCCCGCGGTCTATGGTGAACTCGCCCGCCTCCTGCTCGACTCGAACACCAATCGCATGCCGGCCGCGTTCGAGCACGGGCTGATTGAGTTCTTCTCCACCTTCCAGATCAGCGGAATTCATATCACGGTGGGTGCGCC
>PLZX01000191.1:3390-14105 GCA_003152325.1 Bryobacterales bacterium
CGCAATCGGCCGCCGAGTATCAAAGCCTGCTCCGCGATCACCTCAAGATTCCCGAATCGGAAGAAGGCCTCGGCCTGCTGGCTCTGCGCGATCATCACGATTCCGAGGCCCGCGCGCATTTCTCCGCCGCCATGGAAGCGGGCGCCAAGAGTCCCCGATGCTTCATCGAATACGCGCGCCTGGAGCCCGATAACGAAAAGGCCCGGCAGGCTCTGCTGCGCGCCGCCGGCATCAACCCCAAGCTCGACGAACCGTTCGCCATGCTGGCGGTGCGTGACACCGATCCGCGCCAGCGCCTGGCGGATTGGAAAAATGCCGCCGAGCGCAATCCCCGCAACGCCGCTTATTGGCAAGCGCTGGCGGAATGCTACCTCGCGGACCGTAATTTCGCCGAAGCCGCCAAGGCCTGGCGCGAAGCCGAGCAGGCCGCCGCCGACCCCGCCAAACGCGAGCAGATGCGGCAGGCCCGCCTCGCCGTGGAAGGCCAGCGCCTGGATTACGAAGCCGCCGAAAAACAGCGCCGCGCCGACGAGGAAGCCCGCGAGATCGCCCAACTCCAAGCCAACGCCCGCGCCGAACTCCACGCCGCCGAAGCCAAGATCAACGGTAATGCCAAGCCCGATCCCAAAGCCGTTCCCTGGTGGGACGGCGCCCAGCCTACCGGAAAAATCAACGGCACGCTCAAACAGGTGGATTGCCTCGGCAAACAGGCCCGCCTGGTGGTCGAGGGCGCGGACCACAAAACCGTCAAGCTGCTGGTCGATCCAGCGCAGGTCTTCGTGGCCGGCGGCGGCCAGTTGAACCTGGGATGCGGCGTGCAGAAACCGCGCCGCGTCGCNNACGCTGGCCCCGTTGGTGCGCGCGGATTTCCACCTCTCGCACGCGGAGTACGGCTGGATCCTCGGCGTCTTCTCCATCACCTATGCCCTCAGCGCGCCGCTGGCGGGAATGCTGATCGATCGTATCGGCCTCAACCGCGCCGCCAGCCTGGCCATCGGCGTGTGGTCCTGCGCGGGAATCGCCACAGGGTTCACCAGCGGACTCGGTAGCCTGATCGGCTGTCGCGCTGTCCTCGGCGCGGCGGAAGCCGGCGGAATCCCCGCGGCCGGCAAAGCCATCCATCTATACCTGCGCCCGCCGGAACGCGCGCTCGGCAACGCCATCAACCAGGCAGGCGTCAGCCTCGGCGCCATCCTCGCCCCGCCCCTCGCCACCTGGATTGCGCTGCGGAGCGGATGGCGCCACGCTTTCATCTTCACCGGCATCCTCGGGCTCTTGTGGATTCCCGTGTGGAACTGGGCGGCGCGCCGCATGCCCGCCCCCGCTACGCCCTCGCTGGCGCAAACCGGCGCCGCCGGGATTCTGCGCGACCGCCGCTTGTGGGCCTTCGTCGGGGCCAACGCGCTCAGCATGGTGGGCTATTCGCTCTGGACCAACTGGACCACCGAGTACCTGGTGGATGCGCACTCGCTCACCCTCCAGCAGGCCGCGTGGTATGCCTGGATTCCGCCCTTCGTCGCCATGGGCGGCGGCTTCGCCGGCGGCTGGTTCTCGTTGCGCATCATGCGCGGCGGAACGCCCGCCGCTGCCGCACGGTTCCGCGTGTGTTTCGCCGCGGCGCTGCTTTCTCTNNTTGCCGTCTCCATGCTGGTGGCTTCGTATGGCGCCGTCCAGTTCCTCATCTCGCCGGTCTTCGGCGCGCTGATCGATCGTTACGGCTATACGCCCGTCATCACCTTCACAGCGTTGACGCCGCTGGCCGCTTGCGCCGTCCTCCGGGGCATGAGGGCCGTCGAGTGAAGCAGTGGTTGAAGCGCTGGATCTTCCGCCTTCTCGGCAAAGACCCGGAAGCCGTGGTCGTCACTTTCTGTTCCGGCCCGCCCGCCTTGTCCCGGTGCATGGCCGACCAAGTGCGCGCGCTCGAACCGGCCCGCCGCCATTTCGTCGCCACCGAAGAGAATTGGCCCGAGTTGCGCAAGACACTCCGCCGCTACCGCATCGGCCTCGCCCCAGTGTTGCTGTCCGGTGAGTCCAGCGCCTTGCGCCGTGCGGCGTACCGCATGGCGCCCCGCAAGATTCTGGCTTACAATTTGCAGCTCGATCGTCATCATCTGCGCTTCGATCTGCCCTCGTTCCTCTTCTGGCGCGGCGTTCCGCTCGACCGCATCTATCTCCGCCCGTGGTGGTGGCCCTGGCCCAAACGCGAGCGCTCCGTCGTGCCGCAGGGCTCTCGCGTCGTCGAAGGCCGCGCCTGCTCGCCCAGCCGCCGCCGCGTGGCCGTGCTCTCGCCGTATTACCCGTATCCCCTCTCGCATGGCGGCGCTGTCCGCATCTTCAACCTGTTGCGCGAGACCGCCCGTGAATTCGACGTCACGCTGCTGGTTTTCACCGATGGCGACTCCAAACCGGACACCGCGCCGCTGCTCGAATTCTGCGCCCGCGTGGTGTTGGTGAAAAAGCCCCGCTACCGCGAGCCGCGCTGGTCCACGCTGCTGCCGCCGGAAGTGCACGAATTCCGCTCGCCCTCCATGCACCGGGCCATCGCCGAGGAGCGCCGCGTCTTCGGCTTCGAGCAACTGCAGGTGGAATACACACAACTGGCCGAATATCCCGGCGACGTGCTGGTGGAGCACGACGTCACGTTCGACCTCTTTACCCAGATCGCGCGCCGCGAACGCACTCTTGCCGCCGCGTGGGATGCATTCCGCTGGCGCCGCTTCGAAACCCGCGCCGTCCGCCAGTTTCCGCGGGTGGTCGTCATGTCGCCCAAAGACGCCGGCCTTCTGAGCCCGGGCGTGGAGGCCACGGTCATCGAAAACGGCGTCGATCTCGCGCGCTTCCACCCCGAACCGGAAAGCCCCGGACAGCGTCTGCTCTTCATCGGATCGTTCCGGCACTTCCCCAACGTGGCCGCCTGGCGCTTCTTCGCCGAACGCGTCTGGCCTCTGCTGCGCGATAAGTTTCCGCTCCTCACCGTCACGGTGGTCTGCGGCCCGGACCACCTCACGTATTGGCGCGCCTTCGCCGATTCCCCCGAGCCTGAGCCCGATCCACGCATCCGCATGTTGGGCTTCGTCTCCGACGTGCGTCCGCTCTATGTCGAGGCGAACCTTGCGCTCGTGCCGACCGTCGTCTCCGCCGGCACCAATGTCAAGGTTTTGGAAGCCATGGCCATGCAGCGCGCCGTCGTGTCCACGGAATCGGGCTGCGCCGGTCTTGGCTTGTTGCATGGCCACAGCGCCTGGATTGCGGATGCGCCAGAAGCCTTCGCCGCCGGCATCGCGACTCTCATCGCCGATCCCGACCGCCGCCGTCAGATCGCCCAGGCCGCATACGATCACGCCGTCCGCAACTTCGACTGGCAGGCGATCGGCGAAAAACAGCGGGAGCTACTTCGCGCTCAATAAATTCGCGAACAGCCGGAACGCTCCTGGCACGCCCGCCGGCAATTGTCGGAACCACGCATAGGATGTGAAGATGTAGACGCCTTTGCCATACCGCGTCCACAACTCTCCGCCTTCCATACCTTCTTCGTCCGGGTCGTGGGAAGAAAGCACCGTCTGGTATTGCTTGTCCCACTGCGTCGCAAAGTAGAGGCCGCGCTCCTGCACCCAACCCTCAAAATCTTTCGGCGAAATGTGGTTGGGATATTGCAGCAGCGGGCTGTCCTGGTGCGGGAAAATGACCGGTGCTTCCTCCACCGTCACTCGCCACCGCGTGCCCCCCGGCACCGTGAACGGATACGGCCCCAAATTCAGCGACGCATCGCCGGTCTGATACTGCACCACGTATGTGCCGCCGTCTTTCACGTAATTCAGCAGCCGCGCCTGGTTGGCTTTCAGATCGGTCCGCACGTTGTAGGCGCGCACTCCGGCTACAATCGCATCGAAGCGCGCCAGGTCGCCCTGCTCCAGGTCTGATTGCCCTAGCAGCGTCACCTCCAGGCCGAGTTGCCGTAGCGCGTCTGGCATCTCATCGCCGGCTCCCATGATGTAGCCGATCTTGTGGGCCTTCACGTCGATATTGGCCCGCACCAACTTCACGTCCGACGGCGGAAACAACGTCTGTAGCGGAAAGTGCGGATACGAGATCACCTGCATGCCGCTCGCGATATCGCGCCCAAACACCCGCGCCACCGCTTTCATCGTAGCCGTGGTTTCCTCGGCCGGCGGCGTCACTTCGAACGTCAACTCTTCCACCTCGCCCGCCGCCGCCACTTTGAAAGCCTGCGACTGTGGATCGGCCTTCCACCCCGCCGGCAGGTCCAGCCGCAATTCGCCCGTCGCGTTGGCCACGTTGGCTGCCAGCGCCACCTGCACCTTGCGTGGAGCCGCGGCCGGGAAAACCGCCACTGGATCGGGCAGGTTCACGGCCACCGCCGGCACCACCACTAGCGGACGCACGCGTTCGCCTTCCGACCGCTCCGCGTAGCGATGGTGCACGGCGCGCACCAGTTCGATCGGTGCGCCGTCCACGGTAAGCCGCAGCCACATCTGGACCACCGGCGGCGTATCCGCCAGCCCCACCAACCGCTGGTCGTCCACCTGATACACCTCGCCCGCGGGCGGCTTCGCCAGCCAATACGGCTGCGAGTACGCCTCGCCCGCCGGCACCGTGTGGTCAAACTGCACGCGCGCGCTCTGGTTATGGCCCAGCTTGGCCGGCTTGACCTCCAGCGGCTCGTTCCAAATGCCCTCCACCCGTCCGCCATCCAGAGTCACTTCAGCGGTCGAACGGTTCAGCACCGTGGTGGTCACGCTGAGCTGTCCGCCGGGACTGACCTGCGCCTGCTGCGCCTGCGCCTCCACAAACAAGCCCGCACACAGCGCGATGGTCTCATCCAACTCCGCCAGCTTGATTTTGGCCAGCGGATCGCCAATCGCCGCGATCAGCGAGCGCGCCTTCGCCAGCGCCGGGATGGCTCTTTCCGGATGGGCCGGCTCAAAATTGCGAATCGCCCCTTCGAGAATCGGCCCTACCGCCGCGCCGCCCGGCAATCGGTTCCACGTGGTGTCGATGCCGTCGAATAAATCCTTCGACGACGGTTCTCCCGCTACCAGCCCGAACGACGAGACGCCCGGATTCACCTGCCGCATGGCGCCGGTCCCCTGGCTGTGATGCATGCTGCGGCTCATATTGGCCAGTTCCTGGTACGAATACCCCAGGATCGGGTTGAACCCGCCGGTATCGGCTTCACCAGCGTTCGGCAACGCCGCAGCCTGTTGGGCACCGCGTCCGCCGCGGCCGCCCGCCGGTGGTGTCCCAGCAGTCGCCGGCGGTGTCGCGCCTGGCGCCCCAACGCCCGCGGGAGGCACGCCACGACCGCCGCCTCCGAATGAGGCCCGCACCAGCCGCCTGGTGCGCCACGGCTCCACGTATTTCAATTGCTCCGGGAACTGGTTCGCGTCGGCCGCTGCATCGAATGCTTCCCTTCCCAAGATTGCCGATACCTGGTGCTGGCCGTGCCCGTCGCTCGGCGTGCCGCTGAATACCAGAACGATCACGTCCGGCCGGTATCGCCGGATCACCCACACCATGTCCGAGAGGATGCGGTCGTGGCCCCACTTTTCCATGGTCTCCGACGCCGTCTTGGTAAAACCGAAGTCAATGGCGCGCGTAAAAAACTGTTCCGCCCCATCGATCTTGCGAGCCGCCAGCAGCTCCTGTGTGCGGATGATCCCCATCTGCGGCCCCTGTTCGGAGCCGATGAGATTCTGCCCGCCCTCGCCGCGCGTCACGGAGAGATAGGCCGTCCGCATGTGCCGCCCGCGCGCGAAGTATGCCAGCACCGCCGTGTGTTCGTCGTCGGGGTGCGCCGCGATCATGAGCACCGTCCCCAGCTCATTCAGCCGGTCCAGCGACTGTTCGATTTCGATGGACCCGGGGAAAGGAACGTTTTGCTGCGCCTGCGCCGGCGCCAGTATAGCTAGAAAGACAGGGATGGAAAGCAGTCGGGAAAGCATTAGAGCCATTCTACTAGAGCTGTGTTTCTCTCCGCGCCTCCGCGTCTCCGCGGTGAGCTTACGCCAGGTTCAGAACCTGCTTCACCGTGCCGCTGTGCCCCTGGATTTTTTCCTGAAGCATCATCAGCGCGTAGATCAATTGTTCCGGACGCGGCGGGCATCCGGGTACGAACACGTCGATCGGAATCACCTGGTTCACCGGGATCAGGGCGTAATTGTTGAACACGCCCGTCGAGGTGGCGCATGCCCCCATCGAAATCGCCCACTTCGGCTCCGGCATCTGCTGGTAGAGGTGCCGGATCACCGGCGCCATCTTGTTCGAGACACGCCCCGCGATGATCATCAGGTCCGATTGCCGCGGCGACCCGCGAAATACCTCGGCCCCAAACCGCGCGATATCGAACCGCGACGCGCTCATCGACATCATTTCGATCGCGCAGCAAGCCAGCCCGAAAGTCATCGGCCAGATGGAATTCTTACGCGCCCAGTTCACCGCCTGGTCGAGCTTCGTCAGCACGATCCCCTCGGCGGCGGCCGCCGCGGCGTTGTCCACGGAATAGTTGTCGATGCGCGCAAACAGTTCCGGCGGGCCGCTGGCCATCGGTTTTTCCATACTTACATTCTACAATGCTATGCTGAGAGCTAATTTCCCCAAGGGATCTCCTATGCGCGAACAACGCTACACGACTCCCCACGGGATTGTGGTCTCTCGCATCGTCTCCCGGGCCAGCTTCCGCAAAGGCCTCAAACATCTCTCGCGCGAGCTCGATCACCACCGTGGTATCTATCTTTCCTCGGGATATGAATTCCCCGGAAGATATTCGCGCTGGGATATCGCCGCCCTTTGCCCGCCGCTCGAAATCGTCTCATTCGACCGCCGCGTCGAGTTCCGCCCGCTCAACCAGCGCGGCCGCATCATCACGCAACTGCTCTCGCCGGTCCTCGCCAGCCACCCCCACTGGGATCAATTCGGTTTCGAAGGTGAAACCCTGGCCGGCCGCCTCAAGCCCCTGCCCGCGCTCTTCCCCGAAGAGGAACGCAGCCGCCAGCCTTCCGTCTTCTCCATTCTGCGCGCGCTCATCCAGGAATTCCGCGGCCTCGGGGATTCGCGCCTCGGCTTGATCGGCGCCTTCGGCTACGACTTTCTTTTCCAGTTCGAGCCCATTCAGAAACGCCTGCCGCGCCACGGCCACAAGGACCTCCACCTCTATCTCTGCGACGACATCTACTTCATGGATCGCAAGAAGGAGCAGGTCGAGCGCTGCCAGTACGATTTCTCGCAGGACACCCTCTCGACCAACGGCCTTCCGCGCGACGCCGCCGAGATCGCGCCCGCGCCCGCGCTTCCTCCCGGCCCCATCGTCTCCGACCACACGCCGGAAGAGTACATGGCCAACGTCGAAACGGTCCGCGAGGGCATGCGCTGCGGCGACTACTACGAGGTGGTCCTGCGCCAGACCTTTCGCACGCCCTACTCCGGCAAAGCCTCCGACCTTTTTGAACGCGTCCAGATCGCCAGCCCCAGCCCCTACGAATTCCTGCTGCAGTTCGGCGACGAGCAGTTAGTCGGTGCTTCCCCCGAAATGTTCGTCCGCGTCAAGGATCGCGATGTCGAGACCTGCCCCATTTCCGGCACGGCCCAGCGCACCGGCGATCCCTTGCGCGACGCCGATAACATTCGCGAGCTTCTCAAGTCCGCCAAGGAAGAGTCGGAACTCACGATGTGCACTGACGTCGACCGCAACGATAAGTCGCGGATCTGCGACGCGGGCAGCGTGCAGGTGATTGGCCGCCGCCTTATCGAATCCTACGCCGGCGTCTTCCACACCGTCGATCACGTGCATGGCACTATCCGCGAAGGCTTCGACGGCCTAGACGCCTTCCTCACCCACATGTGGGCCGTCACTATGATCGGCGCGCCCAAGAAGGCAGCCGCGCATGCCATCGAAGCCCTCGAAAAAAACGCCCGCGGCTGGTATGGCGGCTCGATCGGCATGATCTCGCTCAACGGCGATATCAACACCGGCATCCTCATCCGCACCACATATTTAAAGGACGGCATGGCGTCCTATCCCGTCGGCGCGACCTTGCTCTACGATTCCATCCCAGAGATGGAAGAGCGCGAAACCCGCATGAAGGCGACCGGGTTTTTCCGTGCGCTCGGCGCCGCCGCTCCGGCGAAGTCGGCGGCTCCGGCCGCGCGCGAGCCCATCGGCGCCGGCGTCAAACTTCTGCTCGCCGATCACGACGATTGCTTCATTCACACGCTGGCCAACTACGCACGCCAGACTGGCGCCGAAGTCGTGACCTACCGCCATGGCTTCCCGCCCGAGCTGTTCGAGCAACTGGCGCCGAACCTGCTTCTCATTTCTCCCGGCCCCGGCCGCCCGCGCGATTTCGGCGTCCCCGATCTGGTCCTCACCGCCGTGCGTTACGGCGTCCCCATCTTCGGCGTTTGTCTCGGCTTGCAAGGCATTGTGGAGGCCTTTGGCGGTGAACTCGGCGTTCTCGACTATCCCATGCACGGCAAGCCCTCCACAGTCCGTCACCGTGGCCTCGGAGTCTTCGAAGGTTTACCGGAAGAGTTTCAAGTGGGCCGCTACCACTCTTTGTTCGCGCGCCGCGAAACCTTCCCTGCCTGTCTGGAGATCACCGCCGAAACCGCCGACGGCGTCATCATGGGTGTGCGCCATCGCGACTTGCCCATCGAAGCCGTGCAATTCCACCCCGAATCGATCCTGACCGCCGAAGGCGACCATGGCCTGAAGCTGATGGAGAACGCCGTAAAGCTGGGCAAGCCGCGCCTGACGCTGAGCTAATGGTTTATCTATCTTGATCACGCTCACTCTGCTGAATTATCTGGCTTGCGAGGTCGTTTATCTTTAACGGCAAACGCACCGTTAGAAACAGCACGTCAGGCGCCGCGCTGGGAAAGCACGCGCTAAAACGCGAGCAACGGTGAACCTTCCCGACGTCTCACCGCTGATGCCACTGATTTGAATTGCCCCCAGTAAAGCCGGCGCCAGTCGCCGAAAACAAATCATCTCTTTTGATTAGTTGAGGGCTCACGAACAGGCTACTACCGTTTGAGCCATACGTTCCGAAGCAATACCAACCGCGAGGAGCGAGAACGCCGGGAGAGTATTCAGCCTTGTAATAGGCCAGCCTCTGGGCCATCCCTGCATCTATCTTCACCACCTTCTCAGCTTTCTTGGGCGCAGCCACCGCTCCAACCTGACCGTCCGCCTCGCACCCTACGAATGGAACTTGAACGTCGGAGCCTTTCACTGGTTGCGTCTGTGCAAAGAGCGGAGAAGGAAACCAGATCGTGAATGCAGCTAAAACTAAGCCCAAAGGTCGCACGCTTAGCAGCTTTTCAAACATGGTTAAACGGGTTAAACGGGGCAGACGCATTCTTCTCTGAGCTCCCAACCGCCGGCCAGTATACCAGCATCGCATGGCTTCGCAGGTCGAGCCTTCGCAGCCTTGGATGGCGTAAAATGGTGGGCGAGGACAAACCGATGCCACGCCAGTTCGATGTCGTCATAGAGCGCGACGATGAAGGGTACTACGTTGCGTCAGTCCCGCAACTCCCCGGATGTCATACTCAAGCCCGATCCCTGGACGAGGTCACTCAGCGCATCCGCGAGGCCATCGAAGTATGTCTCGAAGTGGAAGGTGAGCCCGAGCAGAGTCTTGAGTTCATCGGCATTCAGCGCATCACCATCGCAGCATGAGTCGCAGTCCCAGAGTCACCGGTTCCGAGCTGATCGCCGTGTTGACGAAGGGCGGTTTTCTGGACGTTCGAATCCGAGGCAGCCATCACTTTCTGCGCCACAAAGACGGTCGAACTACCGTGGTGCCTGCGCATTCAGGCGAGACGATTGGACCGGGGCTCTTGCACAAGATCTTGCACGACTGCCAATTGAGCGTGGACGACCTGCTGAAACTGCTGAACGCACGATAGGATTGCCCTATTTCCCGAAGTAACTCCGCACCGGCGCCGGAGGCGCATCCTTCCGAATCGCCCGCCACAGAAGATCGTTCAACTCGTTATCGTCGTTGGCGTCTTCCCGGTCGAAATTCATCTTCTCCGCGATCCCCGGCGCGCGCGGCGGATTCCGCGAATCAAGCGCTGTCCGCGGCTTCTCCAACACGTACGGCGCCACATCCGCCTTCGCCTGGAACGCAGCGTTCATCGGCAGCGAAGCGGCGTCGAAATGCGTCATGGGGTGCAGCCCCAGAATCAGCTCCATTGTGCGCAGCATCGACGTGGTGTTGTACATGTGGCTGTCCACCGCATGACGCCGCACGTACGGAGATATCAGGTACGCCGGCGAGCGGTGTGAATCCACATGGTCGGGGCCGTTCTGCGCATCGTCTTCCAGGATGCAGATGAGCGTGTTCTCCCAGAAGCGCGATTTCGAGATTCCTTCCACAATCATTCCCACCGCCTGGTCGTTGTCGGCCGCCATCGACAGCGGCGAGAGCCGGTTCGCCGCCAGGCCCGCGGTGTGGTCGTTGGGTAGCCGCATCACCATCAAGCGCGGCATTTCGCCGGTCTTCTCAAACTCCGCCAGGTCGGCGAGAAAGGTCTTAGCCCGCTCCACGTCCGGATAATTCGTGTCGAAGCCGCGGTAATTGCGGTTCGTCAGTTTCATCAGCACAGGGTCGTTGATCCCTTGCAGTTGATCCGTGCCGGCCGCTGCGATCAAGTGCTTGTTCTCCACCATGAAACCGTAATTGCGCACC
>PLZX01000174.1 GCA_003152325.1 Bryobacterales bacterium
GCACCGGCACTGGCGCTGGAAATGGTGCCGCCCGGAGCATGGACTCGAAGTTCACCGTCAACAGCAAGTGGCTGTCTTCGGACTGCGGCGACGTGAAGCCGGCCGGCGAGAAGTAGGCGCTTACTGAGCCGCGAACGTGAGGGAGCGCTGGCCTACGGGAACACGAATACGACGGACTTTACCCGCGGATATCTCGCCGTCGACTTCCCCACCGAGCCGTTCCACTCGGTCGGCGCTCTGCTGCTCCGTTCGGCCCGCGTTTTCTTTTCCAATTTAGGCTTCCTGACCGCAGTCACGCTGGTCGTCTTCCTGCCAGGCAAACTTCTCTTGCAGCTCGCCTGTTCCTTAGGCAATGTCCCCCTCGACGGAATCCTCTCGGCCGTTTTGCTGGATTTGAGCGACCTGGTCCTGGGGGCGCTGGTAGCCCCGGCCGCCATCTACGGCCTGCTCGGAAGATTTCGCGGCGGCTCACCCCCGCCGCTCGCCGAAGCACTGGCCTGGGGCCGCCGCCAATGGGCGAAGTCGCTGTGGAACCGCTTCAAGGTGGAGATCACCGTCACGCTGTGGAGCGCCCTGCTGCTGGTGCCCGGCATCGTGGCGATGGTGAAGCTGGCCTTCACCGATCCCATCGTTGCGATTGAGGCCGACCGCGAACGGGATGTTCTCGGCAAGAGCCGTACCCTTACCCAGGGCTACCGATGGCGCATTTTTCTGGCGCTGCTGCCGGTCTGGGCCGCCGAGTTGGTGGTGACGTTCGCAGTCTTCAACGCCCTCCAGCGCCACACCGATTCGCGCCTCTTGATCGCGCTGGTGGACAGCCTGTTCTCCGTGGGCGGCCAATGGAGCACCGTGATCGTGCTGCTGATGTACCTGGGCCTGCGCGCCCCGGCTATCCCCGCTCCACCAGGTTCAGCAGCTTCTCCTGCACGGCCTCGCCGGTCGGCCCATCCGCGGTAATCACCAGGATCGTGTCGTCGCCCGCGAGCGTGCCAACCACTTCCGGCCAGCCCTCGTTATCCAGCGCCACGGCCACCGAATTGGCATGGCCCGGCGACGTCTTGAGCACCACCAGGTTCTGCGCGCGCAGGACGTCTTTCAGGAACTCCGTCGCCAGCAGCGCAAAGGCCGGCCCGGTTTCTTCCGGCGCCATCTCCTGGTAGCCGTCGCGCGTCTTCACCAGCCGCAGGTCGCGGATGTCCCTCGACAGCGTCACCTGGGTGGCCGCGATGTCCTGGGCCTTCAGCTCCTGCGCGAGCTCTTCCTGGGTGGAGATCCGTTTGCTCCGGATCAGCTTCAGAATCTGGCCTTGACGATAAGCCTTGGTCATAAAATTAGTTGTCCAAGTACCTGTTTGGCGCGCGCCAGCGCTTGTGCCACGGACTGGGGTCCGGTGCCGCCGGGAATCTCGCGGGTGCCGATGCCCTTCTCCGCATTCAGCAGTTCCGCAAAATCGCCCGTGAACTCCGGCGCGAACTGGCGCATCTCTTCCGCCGTCCAATCCGATGGTTTCCTGCCCGTGCGCACGCTTTCCAAAACGAAGCGGCCCACAATCTGGTGCGCCTGGTGAAACGGCGTTCCGGCGCGCGCCAGCGCTTCGGCCAGGTCCGTCGCCACCACCCAGCTTTCCGCGGCAGCCGCCGCAGGCCTGGCCGGGTTGAGCCTGGTGGATTCGATCACCGCGGACATCATGAGGAGCGATCCGTTGACCTGGTAGGCGGCGTCGAACAGCGGAACCTTGTCCTCCTGCATATCGCGATTGTATGTCATTGGCAGGCCCTTCATGGTCACCAGCAGCGAGGTGAGACAGCCGATCACGCGCCCACTCTTGCCGCGAATCAACTCGAGCGAATCGGGGTTCTTCTTCTGCGGCATCAGGCTCGACCCGCTGGTCACGCCATCGCCCAGTTCCAGCCACCCAAACTCCTCGCTCGAATAGAGAATCCAATCCTCGGCCAACCGGCTCAGATGGATCATCGTGACGCTGCACGCATAGAGAAAGTCCAGGGCGAAATCGCGGTCCCCGGCAACGTCCATGCTGTTGCGCGTGGTGCCTTCAAATCCGAGGTCTTGCGCGATGGCTTCGCGGTCGAACGGAAATCCACTCCCGGCGAGCGCGCCCGAACCCAGCGGCAGCACGTTGGTGCGCCGTTTGGCTTCCGAAAAACGTTCCCAATCGCGCAGGAACATTTCGAAGTAAGCCAGCAGATAGTGCGACCACAACACCGCCTGGGCGCGGCGCATGTGGGTATACCCGGGAATGATCGCCGTGGAATTGGCCTGGGCGTGATCGAGCAACCTCCCCATCACGGCGCAAAGCGAAGCCTGCATGTCGGCGCACTCTTCGCGCAGCCACAGCCGCGTATCGAGTGAGACCTGCTCATTGCGGCTGCGCCCGGTGTGGATCTTATCGGCCACCGCTCCGGCCTTCTCCTTCAGCTTGCGAATCACCAGCGTGTGGACGTCTTCATCCGTGGCGCCTTCGTAGAAGCCCGGGGACACCGCCTCCGCGCGAATCTCGTCGAACGCCGCTACGATCTGCCCGCGCTCCTCGGCCGTCAGGATGCCCACACGCTCCAGCGCCCGCGCAAAAGCTTGCGAGCCGTGGATATCGGCATCGATCAGCC
>PLZX01000324.1 GCA_003152325.1 Bryobacterales bacterium
AGCTTCTTGACCGAAGCCGGCGTGCGCAACCAGGCGGCCGCCTGGCGCCGCGCGTGCAGGGTGTCCCGCTTGGCGAGAGTGATCATCTTCTCCACCAGCGGGCGGACGGCCTTGGCCTTGGGGACGGTGGTGATGACGCGTTCCTTCTCAATCACGCTGGTGGTGAGATTGCGAAGCAGCGAGTTGCGGCTATCGACGGGCCGCTTGAGTTTGAATCCTGCAACCTTGTGTCTCATGAATTACTCTCCGACCTGCTCCTGCCCACCCTCGTCATCCGGGCCGTAATCCGGCGGGATGGAAGAAGGCGGCGGGGCCACCAGACGGCCATGCTGGTCGATGCGCATGCCCAGCGCCAGACCCATGTTGGCCAGGATTTCCTTGATTTCGTTAAGCGACTTGCGCCCGAAGTTCTTGGTGCGCAACATTTCGGCTTCGGTCTTCTGCACCAGCTCGCCGATGGTCTGGATATTGGCGTTCTTGAGGCAATTGTAAGAGCGAACGCTCAATTCCAGTTCCTCCACGGAGCGGTTGAGCACTTCGTTCATCTTCTCCTGGCCGTGTTCGGAGATCTCTTCGGCCTGCTCCGGCACTTCCTCAAAGTTGATGAAGATGGACATGTGGTCTTTGAGGAGCTTGGCGGCATACCCGATGGCGTCCTGCGGGGAAACCGCGCCGTTGGTCCAGACTTCGATGGTGAGCTTGTCGTAATCGGTCATCTGGCCGAGNNCGAGGCGCGCCGCCTCCACCGAGAAGTTGACCTTGCGGACGGGCGAATGGACCGAGTCGATCGGAATGTAGCCGAGCGCCAGGTCTTCGTCGAAATTCTTGTCGGCGCTGACGTATCCGCGGCCGCCCTTGAGTCGCATTTCGATGGAAAGTTTGCCGCCTTCGCTGACCGTGGCCAGGTGCACATCGCGGTCGAGCACTTCAACGTCGGCATCGGTCTCGATCTGCCCGCTGCGGACATCGCCCGGACGATCGATATCCAGGCGCACGGTCTTGACGCCATCGCTGGAGATCTTGAAGGGTATCTGTTTCAAATTGAGAATGATGTCGGTGGCATCTTCAACCACTCCGGGAATGGGGCTGAACTCGTGTTCAACACCCTCGATGCGGACGGCCGTAATGGCCGCGCCTTCGATGGAGCTGAGCAGTACGCGGCGCAGGCTGTTACCGATGGTGGTGCCAAAGCCGCGTTGAAAAGGCTGCGCTGTAAACATGCCATACCGCTCCGTTAAGGTTTCGGTATTGGCGACCAGTCTTTTGGGTTTCTGAAAGCCTTTGAACATAGAAGATCCTCTTTGGAAACCAGGAGCCAGGAGTCGGAAGCCAGAATCGCGGGCATTGGATTCTGACTCCTGACTCCTGCCTCCTGACTTCTGGTTCTTTACTTGGAGTACAACTCCACGATCAGTTGCTCATTCAACTGGATCTGTACCAATTCGCTTCGCTGCGGCAAGGCGATGATTCGGCCCTTGAGCGCTTCGCGGTCGACGTCGATCCAACTGGGTGCGGGCGCATGCGCGGTGGCATCGCGCGCAGCCAGAATGGTGGGATGCTTCTGGCTGCGTTCGCGAACCGAGATGATGTCGCCGATCTTCACCGAGGCCGAAGGGATGTTGCACTTGCGGCCGTTCACGTCGATGTGGCCGTGGTTGACAATCTGGCGGGCCTGGGCGCGGCTCGTCCCGAAGCCCATGCGGTAGATGACGCTGTCGAGGCGGCGCTCCAGGGCGGACATCAGGTTGTCGCCGGTGATGCCCTTCGCCAGAGCGGCCTTTTCGAAGGTGCTGCGGAACTGGCGCTCCAGAACGCCATACACGCGGCGGGCCTTTTGCTTTTCGCGAAGCTGCAGCCCGTAGCCGACAATCTTCTTCGCGCGATCTTTGCCATGCTGCCCCGGGATGAAGTTGCGCTTTTCGATGGCGCACTTTTCCGTGTGGCAGCGTTCACCTTTGAGATAAAGTTTCATTCCCTCGCGCCGGCATTGCCGGCACACGGGACCAATGTATCTTGCCAAGTTCTTCTCCTTACCTTTGCATTCAGGTGCGGTTTACGGCCAATGGCAGGCCTTCTTCCCGCTTCTTACTAAACTCTGCGCTTCTTCGGCGGACGGCAGCCGTTGTGCGGAATGGGCGTGACATCCTTGATGGCGCGAACTTCAATGCCGGCGGTGGAAAGCGCNNCCTTTGCGCGACCCGCGAAAACCGAGCGAGCCCGCACTCGACCACGAGATGGTGTTGCCCTCCTGGTCGGCGATGGTGACGATCGTGTTGTTGAAGGTAGCCTGGATGTGCACAATGCCCGTGTGGACGATGCGCTTTTCCTTTTTCTTGAAGCTCTTCTTCTTTCCGGTTTTTGCTGGTGCTTTCGCCATATGCAGTGTCTTGTCTTAGGTCTTCGCGGCTTTTTTCTTGTTGGCAACGGTTCCGCGGCGCGGTCCTTTGCGCGTGCGGGCGTTGGTATGCGTGCGCTGGCCCCGGACCGGCAGTCCACGGCGGTGCCGGAGGCCGCGGTAGGAGCCCATCTCGATGTGACGCTTGATGTTCATCGAGATTTCCTTGCGCAGATCGCCTTCCACGGCGCCTTCTTCTTCCAGAATGGTACGGACGCGGTTGATCTCGTCTTCCGTCAGATCCCGAACCTTCTTATCAAAATCGATGCCGGCCCGGTAAAGCAGGGACTTGGAGCGGGTACGGCCGATGCCGTAAATATAAGTGAGCCCGATCTCAGCCCTTTTCGTTGGCGGCAGATCCACACCGGCTAAACGTGCCATATGTTCTTCTCGTTATCCCTGTCTCTGTTTATGTTTCGGGTTTACGCAAATGACCCGGACCACGCCTTCGCGATGGATCACCTTGCACTTGTCGCAAATTTTCTTAACGGACGCTCGAACTTTCATGATCGTAGGACCCTAACCAATCTTTCTCGTAATCCTTCCCCGCGTCGGATCGTGAGGGCTCAATTCCACCTCCACCCGATCGCCGGGGACCAACCTTACAAAATTCCGTTGCACCGTACCCACCAGGTGCGCTAAAACTTTCTGCTGCTCCGGCAGCACCACTTCGTATACTGCGCTGGGCCGCTCTTCGACGACCACGGCCACTACCTTCACGGCCTTGTCAAAACCCACGGCCCGTTTCCGGTCACCGCGATGCAATGCTCGAAGTGGGCGCTGTTGGAACCGTCCTTAGCTACCGCGGTCCACTTGTCTTTCAGCACCACTACTTCCGGCCGGCCGGCGTTCACCATGGGTTCCACCGCCAGCACCATCCCTTCCTTCAACCGCGGGTTCTCGTTCTTGCGATCCACATAATTCGGAACCTGCGGCTCCTCGTGAAGCTGCGTGCCGATGCCATGGCCCACGTACTCCCGGACCACCGAAAAACCATTGGCCTTCACGTGCTGCTCCACGGTCTCACAAATATCAAAAAGCCGGTTGCCGGGCCGCACCCGATCGATAGCCATTTCCAGGGATTCCTGCGTCACCTGGAGGAGACGTTGGGTCTCATCGCTGACTTCTCCGATCGGGACGGTAATGGCGGAATCGCCATAATAGCCGTCCAGCTTCACCCCGGTATCGATCGAAACGATATCGCCTTTTTTCAGGACGCGCTTCGCATTCGGCATCCCATGGACAATCTCGCTATTGACCGAGGTACACAACACAAACTTAAAAGCCTCGCCGGCGGCCGGAACATAATAACCCTTGAAAGCGGGTATGGCTCCGGCATCGGCCATCATCTTGGCGGCGGCTACTTCAAGGTCCATGGTAGTGGCCCCTTCCACCGCAATTTCCTTCAGCTTCTGCAAAATCTGCCAAACCAGCAGACCGCTACGCCGCATCTTCTCCAATTCAGCGGCGGTTTTGCGAACAATCATCGGTTTCTATCGCCTGGCCAATCTTCCGATATACCAAATCCGGCGGATCGTTGCTGGCATCCACCTCAACTACCCGTCGTCCCGCCGCGAGCAGATACTCCAGCACGGGCCGGGTTTGCCGCTCATACGCATCCAACCGCTCCCGAATCACGGGCTCGCGATCGTCGTCCCGGACCACCAACGCCTCGCCATCCAGGTCGCACAACTCATCCACCTTGGGCGGATGGAAAGCGACGTTGTACAGGGTCCCGCAGCGAGGGCACTCGCGGCGTCCGGTCAAACGGGCGATAATTACATTGTAATCAACCGCGAGATGAATCACCACCTCGCGGATGCCCCGCCCGTCCAACCAGGCGCAGAACCGTTCCGCCTGCGCCCGCGTGCGCGGGTACCCATCCAACACAAAACCCTGGGCGGCGTCAGCCTCGCTGAGCCGCTCTTCAACCATCACATCCACTACCTGGTCCGAAACCAAAGCCCCGGCCTGCATGGTTGCGGCCATAGTCGCGGCCATTTCCTTAGCCATCCCGACCTCCTGCCGGATGCGCCCCCGCAACATGTCTCCGGTGGAGACGTGAGGGACAGCCAGACACTCGGTCAGCAACTTGGCCTGGGTACCTTTACCGGATCCAGGCGAGCCAAACAGGACGATGGCCTTCACAAATTCCTAGAAAGTACTCCGGCGGCCGCGGATCCGGCCAGACCTGGGAGTGAAGCCGTCGTAATGGCGCATAATCAACTGCGCCTCAACTTGGTTGATCGTGTCCATGGCGACTCCCACCACGATCAATAACGACGTGCCCCCGAAATAAAATTGTACGTTCAAGCCTTCCAGCAGGAACCGCAGGTGCATGGAGGTGAACGAAGAATCGACCCAGTTGCCGATGAGCGGCAGGTGCTGGAGCTTGATACCCGACATCATCACGCCCGGAATCAAGCACAGGATAGCCAGATAGATGCCGCCAACCACCGTGATCTTGGTGAGGATGGCGTTCATGTACTCGGCCGTATTCCGCCCCGGACGGATGCCCGGGATGAAGCCGCCGTACTTGCGCATATTGTCGGCCGCTTCGTTGGGATTGAAAATAATGGAGACGTAGAAGAAACAGAAGAAAATGATTCCTGCCGTGAAAAGAATGTAGTAGAGCGGCTCGCCGGGGAGGATGCTGCGGAGAGTGGAGCTCAGCCAGGCGCTGTTCTTGACGAAACTGGCCTGCAGCAAGGTAATGGGGAAGGCCAGGATGGAGGAAGCGAAAATCACCGGGATCACTCCGCCGGCGTTGACCTTCAGCGGCATGTGGGTGGACTGGCCGCCCATCACGCGCCGGCCCACCACGCGCTTGGCGTACTGCACCGGGATGCGCCGCTCGCCGCGTTCGACGAGCACGATGAAAGCGACTACCAGCACCATCATGGCGATGATCAGGATCAGAGTGAGCGGGCTCCATTCGTGGGTAACGAAGGTGTTCTGATAGACGTTCTTCATGGCATTCGGCAGCCCCACCACGATGCCCGTGAAGATGATAAGGGACATGCCGTTGCCCACGCCGCGCTCGCTGATCTGCTCACCCAGCCACATGATGAAGGCGGTTCCGGTGGTGAGAGAAATGATGGTCAGCAGCACAAACCCCATACCGGGGTTGATGACGATGCCCGCCTGCGTTTGCAGACCCGCGGCGATGGTTGCCGACTGGATGACCGAAAGCACGATGGTCAGATAGCGGGTCCACTGGGTGATTTTGCGCCGGCCGAGTTCGCCCTCCTTCTGAAGCTTCTCCAGGGTGGGAACTACCACGGTCAACAACTGCAGAATGATGGATGCCGTAATGTACGGCATGATCCCCAGGGCAAAAACCGTGAAGCGGCGGATGTTGCCGCCCGCAAACATATCGAAAAAGCTGAACAGCGAGCCGCCCGAGGAATTCATGAACTCGGACCACCGGGCGGTGTTGATGCCCGGCGCCGGGATGTGTCCGCCCAGGCGATACACCGCCAGCAGGCCTAGCGTAAACAGCAGCCGCTTGCGAAGATCGGGGACGCGGAAAATGTTTGCGAACGCTTCAAAAAACCGCATGGTTTCCTTCGATTCCCGGCGCCTACTCTGCGGCCGCGCCGATCACCTGCGCCGTTCCGCCAGCCTTCTGGATCTTCTCCAGAGCCGACTTCGAGAAATGGTGGGCCTCCACCTTAATCTTGCGCGTCAACTGGCCGGTGCCGAGCACACGGAGTCCTTCACCCAGTCTGTGGATGAGGCCGAGTTCCATCAGCCGGTCGGGATTGAAAATATCGCCTTCCAGTTTCTCCAGCCGTCCCAGGTTGACGATGGCGAACTTCTTCTTGAATATGTTGGTGAATCCGCGCTTGGGCAGGCGGCGGTGCAGCGGCATCTGGCCGCCTTCAAAACCGCGCTTCTGGCCGAACCCGGTTCCGGCGCGCTGGCCCTTGTGGCCGCGCGTCGAAGTCTTCCCGTGGCCCGAGCCCATACCGCGCCCGATGCGCTTGCGGGCCTTCTTTTGCCCTGCGGGAGGTCTCAAATTGCTAAGATTCATGTGCTTACTCCACCACTTCTAGCAGATGCGGAACTTTCTTCACCATGCCGCGGAAGACCGGAGAATCCGGCCGCACAACAATCTGGTTGAGTTTCCGCAGACCGAGCCCCTTGACCACCCGTTTCTGTTTGTCGGGGGTGCAGATGGGGCTGCGCACGAGTTTGATTTTGATGGTGCCGGCCATTAGAGTTTCTCCACTGCGAGGCCACGCATATCGGCCACGGCTTTGCGGTCGCGCAAGGATTCGAGGGCCACGATGGTGGCCTTGACCACGTTGTGCGGATTCCGTCGGCCGATCGACTTAGTGAGGACGTTGGGGACGCCGCAGGCCGTGAGAACGGCGCGGACTGCGCCGCCGGCAATGACGCCGGTTCCGGCCGGGGCCGGCTTCAGCAGCACCTGGGAACTGGAGAATTCGCCGAGCACTTGGTGCGCGATGGTGGTCTCCAGCACGTTCACGTGGCGCAACGACTTCTTGGCCGCCTCGATGCCCTTGCGGATGGCGGAGGGAACTTCCTTGGCCTTCCCTACCCCGTAACCCACCACTTTGGCCGAGGGATCGCCGATGACTACCAGCGCCGAGAAGCTCAGGTTCTTACCGCCCTTGACAACCTTGGTAACGCGGTTGATGGCCACTACCTGCTCTTTCAGGTTGAGGGCCGCCGGATCGATGCGCTTCGCTAACGTTTTCATTAGAACTCCAGTCCCGCCGCGCGCGCCGCGTCGGCGAGCGCCTTGATCCGGCCGTGATACTGATATCCGCCGCGGTCGAATACCACGCGTTGAATGCCCTTGGCTTTGGCGCGCTCCGCCACCAGCTTGCCAATGGTCGTAGCCGCCGCGACGTTGCCACCCTTTGTGCGGCCGTCCTTGTCCACCGAAGAGGCCGACACCAGCGTGGTGCCCGCCGCGTCGTCGATGACCTGCGCGTAAATATGGGCCGTGCTGCGGAACACGGCCAGGCGCGGGCGCTCGGCAGTACCGGCGAGCTTGCGCCGGATACGCCTGTGGATACGATTGCGGACTTCTTTCTTTTCGATTTTACGAATCATTTTGCACTCGCCCCGGTCTTACCGACCTTCTTGCGCAGCGCCTCGCCGGTGTAGCGGATGCCCTTGTTCTTGTAGGGATCCGGCTTGCGGAGGGCGCGGATGTTGGCCGCCACCTGGCCGAGCATCTGCCGGTCATAGCCGCTCAGCACCAGGTGCGTCTGCTTATCGATCTTGAGTTCGACTCCCGGAGGCAGAAGGACCTCGATGGGGTGGGAGTAGCCCAGCGTAAAGGTGGCGACCTGGCCCTTGACGTCGGCGCGGTAGCCGATGCCCACGATATCCAGTTCCCGCACGAAGCCGCCAGAGACGCCTTGCACGGCATTGGCCGCCAGGGCGCGGGTGAGGCCGTGGAGCGCCGCGTGTTGGTCGGAGTCGCGCTTGATTTCGAGCTTGCCGCCGGCCTGCTCCACCGTGATGCCGGCAGGGATCGGCACCATCAGCTTGCCTTTGGGACCGGTTACTTCGAGTTGTTCGCCGATCGCGATCTTAACGCCCGCGGGCAGCGGGATCGGTTTTTTGCCAATTCTAGACATGTGTCAATACCTCGCTACCACACCCGGCAGAGGATTTCGCCGCCGAGGTGCTCCTTGTGCGCGTCCCGCCCGGTCATGACGCCGCGCGGGGTGGTAAGGATGTTGATTCCCATGCCGCCCAGCACCCGCGGGATATCGGTTTGGCCCACGTACACCCGGCAGCCGGGACGCGAGACGCGCTCGATCTTCGAGATCACCGGCGAATTGCCGGGACCATACTTGAGGTAAATCTTGATGGTGCGCTTGGGGCCTTCTTCCGCCACCTTGAAGTTGGCGATGTAGCCTTCTTCTTTCAGAATGCGCGCAATTTCGGATTTCAGCTTCGAAGCCGGCACGTCCACCTTGGGATGGCGGGCCTGGATCGCGTTCCGTACGCGAGTCAGCATGTCGGCAATGGGATCGCTTGTCATAATTATCCTACTTCCCGCTCTACCAGCTAGCCTTCATCACGCCGGGGATCTCGCCGTTCAGGGCGAGTTGGCGGAAACAGAGACGGCACATGCCGAATTTACGCAGATACGCCCGCGGCCGGCCGCAGCGCCAGCAGCGGTTGCGGTGCCGGACTCCCAGCTTCGGCGTTTTGGCCCGGCGGGCCTTGTCCAACTTCAGATCTTTGGCGATTTTTGCGGTAGTGGCCATGGTTTCAGGTTCTCCTTATTGGCGGAAGGGCATCCCCATGTGCCGCAACAGCGCCAGGCCCTCGGCATCGGTGCGGGCCGTGGTGGTAATCGAAATGTTCATTCCCTTGGTTTTCTCTACCTTGGCGTAATCGATCTCAGGGAAGATCAACTGGTCCTTCACGCCCAGGGTGTAATTGCCGCGGCCATCAAAGCTCTTGCTGGAGACGCCGCGGAAATCGCGCACGCGCGGCAGAGCGACGTTGACCAGGCGGTCGAAGAACTCGTACATGCGGTCGCCGCGC
>PLZX01000284.1 GCA_003152325.1 Bryobacterales bacterium
AGTTTCATGCCTGCTACCAGAACGTCGAGCGATTCCGGGTAGCAGTTCGAACCGATTTTCGGCGGGCCGAAGTAACCGGCGTCGCAGTTGTCCTTGTACTTGTCGATAGCGGTGCGCATGGTAGTGAGGGCGTATCGCAGGTCGCGCTGGCGCTCCGTGCGGATCTTCAGGCTGGCGAGCGGCAGCGCCAACGTGGAGAGCACGGCCAGGATAGTGATAGCCACAATCAGCTCCACGAGCGTCAATCCTTTTTGGTTGCGGCGCTTCGTCTGCATTACCACTCCGAATACGGCCTTCCGTCCCTGTCCCTATCCCGAGTTTTGGAGTACACGTCGAACACGTTCTCTTTGCCCCAGGTTTCAGCCTTGGAGTCGTCCTGCATGCTGCGCAGACCCCAGTCGGTGCCGTTGGTGAAGGGATCGCGCGGAACGCTGCGCAGGAATTTCATCTTTTTCCCATCCGCGCTTTGCGTCTTGACTCCTTCCACCAAAATCTCGAGCGATTCCGGGTAGCAGAAGCTGCCTTGCTTGATGGCGCCAAAGATTCCCTGGTCGCAAGCGTCTTTGTACTTGTCGATGGCAGTGTACATTTCCCGCAAGGCGTATTTCAGATCCACCTCGCGCTGCGTACGGATTTTGACGCGCGCCAGGGGGATGGCCATCACCGAGAGAATCAGCATAATGGTGAACGTGACGACCAGTTCCACCAGCGTCAATCCCCTTTGGTTCTTGCGTTTCATGCCCGCCCTACTTCACGTTGACGGTTACCTGTGCGCTGCCCTGAGCCGGCTCGCCCTGAGAACTTTGCAGCATCACGTTGCCGGCGCGGATAATGGTTGCGCCGCGCGCCAGAGTTTTGAAAGTCAAGTTGATCAGCGGGCCGTTGCCGGAGATGCCGGCGGAGCCTTCCTTGCGAAGCAGGCGGATGGCGGCTGTGCCGCTATCGTTGAGCACATTTTTGGTGAGCATGGGCTCCTCGCCTTCGCCTCCCCAGAAACTGCCGCGGCTGACGTCGGTCAAGTTCACGGCTTTGGGGTCGAACTGGATCTGAATGGGAGCGCCGATCACATCCTTGGCGCCATCCACCAGCAGCGATATGGTGAAGGTGTCCGACAGATTCTTTTCAAGTCCGGTGGCATCGAAGCGCACGGTGGCCGCGCGGGCTACCGGCTGTAGAGCGCCGGGGCCGGCCTCCAGAGGAGCGGTGGCGGGTGGGCCGAATCCGCCCGGAGCGGTGGCCGGAAGGGTAGTGGCGGGTGGCGCTGGCAGCACGGCTGCGGGGTTGGCAGCAGGCGGCTGAGTTCCGGGTGCGGCTGCGGGCATGGCGGTGGCCGGCGGCGCTTCGGCGGGAGCCGCCGGGGCGGCCGCTTCTTTGGGGGGTGGCGTGTCGTCTACCGGCCTGGGTCCGTAGGAAACGTGGATGGTGGCGGCGCCAGATGCGACCCCGCGCATGTTTTCTTCGGTGATTTCGGGGCGCCGTACCACGTGGGGGATCAGCGCGATCATCAGCTCGTCACGTTCGTTGTCGACGCTGTCCCCGCTGAACAGGCGGCCCAGTATCGGAATATTGGCCAGCCCGGGAATTCCCGTCTTGGTCTTGGTGTTCGACACGTTGAGCAGGCCGCCCAGCAGGCTGACCTCGCCTTCCCGCAGGCGGATATCGTGTTCCATCTTACGCTGCCCGATGATGGGTTGACTGATGCCACCGAGATTCACCTGACCGGTGACATTGGAGATGTCCAGGGCCACGTGCAGGGAAACCTCCCCGTTATCGTGTACGTGGGGCGTAATTTCCACGTTCACACCGACGTCGATGTACTGGAATTGGGTGTTGACCAGCGGGCTGATGCCGGCCCCCGCCACGGCGCCCAGGGTGGAGCCGAAGCTACCGCTGGCGGTGGGCTCGCGTTCGCCGATCTTCATGGTGGCTTTCTGGCCATCCACCGAACGGATTTGCGGAGATTGCAGAACCTTGGTCCGGGTGTCGCTCAAAGTAGCCTGCAAGAGCGCGCTGGGCAGAATGGTCGAGAAATCCGCACTGGCCAGGTGGCCGAGGCTGGAAAGCGGGATGGACGCGCCTGTGGTGCTGCTGCTGGTGGTCCCCGTGGTGCTAGTTCCGCTGGTGGTGGTGGTGCCGGTGGTGGTAATGCCGGTGGTGGTGCCGGTGGTGGTCGAACTGGTGGCGCCCTGCACCTGGATGTTGGTGCGCGGAGTGAAATTGAACGGCACGTTGAGCCCGGTGCTGGCCAAGGCGGCGGTCAGGCTGCGGGTAAATACGGAACTGGCTTCGATCACGAAGATATCCACCACGACTTCGGCCCTGGGCTTGTCCAGATCGTGAACGATTTTATCCGCGAGCGCCATCCGGTCGCCGGTGCACTTGGCGACGATGGCGTTCTGCGACTGGGACGCAAAGAGGCGCGTGCAATCCGCCACCGTGCGGACGGCGGTCAGGATATCGTTCATGTCCTGTTGCGAGGTGACATTGGTGAGGTAGAAAATCTTGGTGACTTCTTCCTCGTAGTCGCGGCGCTTATTGGTGCTGTCCACGGTGATGAAGATGGTGTTGGGCGAAAGCGGCTTCCAGTACGATTTGGTAATGACGGCCAGGTAATCCAGCGCCTGCTCGATGGTGGTGTTGGGGAAATCGACGTTGAGCCGGTCTTTGCCGGGGGGCAGCAGCGACGCGTACTCCGGATCCCAGAGGACGTTCAACCCCGCGTACTTGCCCACCGTTTCGAACAGCACCTTGGGGGTCTGGTTGTTCATTTTAAAATCGATCAGGGTGGGCTTGATCGGCTTGAGTTCGGGAATGCCCTGCATGCGGTCGAGTTTTTCACCCTGCTCTTTCTTCGACAGCTCGCTGGGCGTGAGGCCACGCACTTCGGGCGGGGTCTCCTTGCCGGTGGACTCCACTCTCTTGCGCTCCCGCATGATCATTTGTTGGGTGCGGAGGACTTCCTGCTCGGCGATCATGGAGCTGGGGTTCAACGCATAGGCTTTCTGGAATTCGAGCAGGGCGTCGCCCAATTGTCCCTGAGAGCGGACTTTGGTGGCATTGGTGACGTGAGTCGCGGAGGCCTCGAAGCGGGCTTTCTGGGCGGCAATCTGATAGACCAGTTCGCTGGGGTCCTCGGAGAGGGCCTTTTCATAAGCGTCGAGGGCGGCGTCCCATTCCTTTTTCTGCTCGTGAGCGCGGCCCTCACCGAGGAACTTGTCGCCTTTGCGGGTCTTGGCCTCGAGGGGCAGGGGCCCGCCGAGCAGCGCGCAAGACAGCAAGACTGCCGATAAACGTTTGAAAAACAGCATGTTAGTGGTTTCCCGCGCTCCGGACTTCCGGCGCCTCTATGCTAAAATGAGATCGAATTGGGCCCTCTCGGGTCATCTAAAGTCATTGACGACGTTAGGCTTCCGGGCGTGGAAGCGAAAATCGGGACGGCACCTTGGCGGAACGAGATACAGCCTTTAAGATACTGAGCGATAACCGGCAAGCCAGCCACAACTACTTCCTGATGGAGCGGTTCGAGGCCGGGCTGGTGCTGACTGGCACCGAGGTTAAGGCCGCCAAGGACAGCAAAATCCAGCTCAAAGACGCCTACGGGGCCGTGATCGGCAATGAGGCATGGTTGGTCAATGCGCACATCAGCGCGTATTCACACGGCAACCGCGAAAACCACCCGCCGGTACGCAACCGGAAATTGCTGCTGCACCGCCGCGAGATCGACAAGCTGTTGAGTTCCACGCGCGAAAAGGGCCTGTCGCTGATTCCCACGAAGATTTATCTGAAGAAGGGTCGGATTAAGTGCGAGCTGGCGCTGGCAAAAGGCAAGAAGCTGCACGATAAGCGGGAAGCGGAACGCAAGCGGACGGCGGAAGACGAGGCGCGAACGGAGATGCGGCGGCGGGCCTGAGGGCTCAGCGC
>PLZX01000290.1 GCA_003152325.1 Bryobacterales bacterium
CAACTTCAGCGCCTTGTCGCGGCGCAGGGTTGCGCGAATCAAAACGCCCTGCTCGCCGCACAGGCGGAGCAACAACTGCACCTCATCATTGATGGTCTTGGGGCCGGCTTTCTCACTCAATCGATCGGCTTGATACCGCTTCACGACATTCGGCGTAATCTCCACCACGAGACTGCCGCCGAGCAAGCTGCTCACGTGTCCGAGGGCGTAGACGGCGAATGTCGCGGATTGGTGTTTCAGTTTGTAGTCGGCAAGAAATTCGTCGGCGGCTTGTTGGATCGTCTTCCGGCGCTGTTCCCGATTCTCTTCTTCCAGGATCTGGCCATAGCTCTGCTCCAGCCGTTGCCGCTGGACGCGCTCCTCCGCGATCGCCAACTGCTTGTTGGCGGTGCCGGTAGAGCCGCGGCGCCGGCGCCCATCCAGTTGGAACTCGTAATGGTAGAACGTGCCGTTCTTGAAAACGCTCATTGTGTCGGTCTGCCGCTGGCCTCTCAGGCCAACCGGCGTTGCACACCATTCCTCACTTCTGTTGGCGAAACAGTCAAGTCGAAGACTTGCGCGGCCGGCCAGCCCCGTGCCGCTGTTGACTACACGGTGCTGCGGCGCCACCGCCGCCCGGTTGAGATTCCAGAAAAGCGGTAATGTCGCCAAGCTTGTATCTGATCGTCGTTCCGTNNGCACCCGCGGATGGCGGCGTACACGTGCTCATCGACCCACGCCCATGAGACCGCAGGCACCTGCGTCAGATCGACAGACCGGGGAGCGCTGCTCATATCGTCACCGTCGTGGAGGTGGATCTCCCGTACTGCTCGTGCCACCTCAGGGGGCCTCTCGTGGGTTTGGTGGGTTTGGTGGGTTTGGTTCTCCTGTTACGTATGAGAAAAGAGGAGAGACAAAAACATATGGGAACGATGTGAACCAAACCCACCAAACCCACCAAACCCCACCCCTCCCGAGTCATTCAGGGCCACCCTTCACACTCCAGACGACGGTGCCCTGGCGGACGTCCAGCCTCATCAAGTGCACCGCGTCACTGCCGTACCTGCGGTTTGCCCTCTTGAGAAAGGCCTTGCCCAATCGCCTCTGAAAGCCAGCCAAAGGCTCGACGTCTCCGAGTTCCTCGGGCAGCACCGCGCGGAATGACTGGTCTTCACGAAGCCTGGCAACCACGTCAGCGACTCTGAACCCACTTGTCGGCATGTGAGCTTTCAGGGCAAAGAGGAAGGCCTCCCACGATGCAAGAGAGGGATCCGACTGCCGGTAGAGTTCATCCAGGTTTCCGAGAAAACCTTCCACGCCGGAGAAGGCAAGTATTCCACCCACGATGCGGCACCACTCCTCAAACGACCCAAGCATTGGCGTCGACGCTACGGGGCATCCGGCAACGAACAAGGCGCGGGCGAGCGTCAGAACGCCGGCCAGCAGGCGCCCGCGGTTCACTCGAACCCAGCCTTTCAGATCGGCGTGTCGATACTCACGGTTTCGCCATGGCTCCGATGTTTGAGCATCCAGCCGAATCCAATAGCACCGGCGCGGCAGATCGCCGGCGAGAATGAGGTTGTTTCCGGTGACGACGAAAATCGTACGCTGTGGAAGGGTAACCAGCGCAGTCTTTCCGAGGATCCGATCCGTCCACGTGCCGGCTGTCAATGCAAGGGCTAGGTTTGAACTTCCAAGGAGATGATCCACGTTGTCAAACACTGCCAGACCTTGCCCCGCCTGGATGGTGGCCGTAAGTACCTTCCGCCATTCCTCATCATCTCGGACCGGGGCCGGTTTCATTGCAGCGCTGTTGCCGGTGCTCTTGATGGCAACAACTTCAGCAAGCAGCGATTTGCCACTTCCGGCTTGGGGCGCATCCGCGAGCGCCGCCGGGACATTACCGCGGATGGACGGCCTCAGCTCCGGCGTTATGAACAGTCCCAGCGCATTTGCTCGGCTGGCCTTATCCACAAACGGGAAATCTAGGAAAACTTCTTCGATGATGCTGATAGCACCAGCCACGTCGGCAGCACTTGGCTTTTCTGGTACTCTGAAATCCCCCACCTCACCTGCAGGCGCATAAAAGGNNATTTCCTTGTCATAGCCGGGACGGCATATTACGACACCATCCGCGCGAATAAAGGGTGCTTCGACAACCGAGTCAAGCACGGGAAGCCGCAACTCGTCTATAGGTCGGCTCAGCAGATCCCGGGCGACATCCAGCGGCGGACTCAACGGTGTGCGCACGAACTCCCCGCTTCGAAATGTGATTTTGAAGAAATCTGCCGCTCGCGTCATCTCTCCCCGGAGATGTACGTCGGAAACGCCAGTTATGATCGGCCGACCGTCTTCGGCTCGATCTACTCGTACGACCGTCCCCCCTCGGGAAAACAGCTTCGGTGGGTCGTTTGCCCTGGTCACTGCTTCAAGTGCCTCCGCAGAACTCTCTCGAAGCTCGCGACCATTCACTTTGATCTGAGGCAAGCCGCATTGACCGTTTTGCAATCCGGCGACCGGATGCTTATCGCTGCACCGCGGCGGTCGCGACGCTTCTGGCACTGTCCGACGTTGCTGTGTACTCGTCCCCAACCACTTCAGTGCGGACTTTACTGTCTTCTCTCCGACATACTGAATCAACGTTGGTATTCCGGTCACTTCCGAGCCGCTTGAGTACTTCGCGAACGTGCTCCGAACCGACTCGACAACTCGATTGATCGCCCACCGATCATGTGACGGCACGGCCTCGTAGGTCGCCAGCACAAACCGCTGGGCATCCTCGAGTTTCCAGCCGGTATTGGCGAGTGCACCGGCCAACGCTAATTCGCATGCATGGCGCCCATGGCCCGCGGCTGGCCAATGGCGGGCGAGCAGCGCGGCCGCAGCGATGCGTCTTACTGCAAACTGGAGGTCTGCTGCATTGACGTTTGCCGGGTGACGATCAAACCCCAGCTCAAACCGGATCGGCTCGCCGCATTCATGCACGCTCGGGGGAACAACCGTTTGGTGGCCGATTGATCCGTCCTTGTTCCGGCATCGAAGTTCCACGACCGTCTCGGTGCCGTTTGGATCTTTGAATGTCTCAGACGGTAATGGTGGATCGACGCGGTAGAACCAGTGGGAAGACGGATTTGATGCACGGCCGAACCGCATGCCGGTGTCGGGCAGATAGTGCGCAGCAGCGTTCACCGCCTCGGGGCAATCAAGGTCCACGTCCGCAGATCCGAAATCATCGCCGGTCAACACGCCGAAATTTTGCGGCCCACCGTTGAAGTAGTGCGGGGCGGTTTGTGGGGTGATGCGAAGTTTCTCCCATTCTTTTCCTTTGGGGTGATCGGGGTTGAACGGTTTCTTCGATTTATGGTAGACCGGCACTGGCAGGAATCCGCGGTCTATCCACCAAAGGACGGCATCCAGAGGGGAACCTCCTAATTCAATGGGCATCAGAACCACCACCGGTGAACTGGCCTTGGGAGCATCATAGGCGGCTTCACCGGACCAGTCCTCCATCAGCGTGGTCGATGCTCAATCGAACCGGGAGAGAGTGCCGGATTTCGACTGCGACCATGCCATTCTGCACTCGGCGCAATTCATTGAAAAGGCTAACGAACTCTTTCTGAAGTGTCAGATGGCCGTCGCTGCGGTCGGGCCGGCATTCAGGTTCCGAACCCANNCTGACCTCTTCCACGACGTGGGGTGGCTGCGCGTAGCAGGGGTCGCCGCCACGAACGCAGAGCTGTTCGATCCGGCCGAAGCCCACCCGTTCAATAATCTCCACCGTCCGGCGTTGGCTTGGGGTAAGGGAGCGCCTTGTCACTTTGTCTCCCATTCGGAGTCCAAAACAGTCTGGTGAAAGGCGCCGGCAACGGTCTTGTCGCCAAGGAGACGGCGGATCTCAGATTTTGGTACCAAGATTCGCTTGCCCATCCGAATCGTGCGAAAATCTCCTCGGTGCGCGGCATCGTACACAGCGTTGCGGCCAATGCCGAGTAGCCTCGCCGTATCGGGCCATAGGTCTAGCGTCTCCCGCGTGGTGGTCAGTGGTTTTGGTTCGTGCATCTCAGTATTGAGTAGACGTCAATCGTGTCCATATGACAAGATGGATATGTGATGGACAGAATGCACGTCGGGTATTGGTGGCGCTTTGAACGATACGAGATCCGCAATAACGCGATCTGCCCCGTCGAAGGTAGCCGCCTTGAACAGTACGATCCATGGGAGTTGTTCGACCGTGCGCGCGACGGTACCGGTTCATCGCGGTTGGGGAAGCGGATGCTCGATCTCCCGTATCAGGACCTATTTGAGCTGCTCCAACAAAACGAGAATCCGTTCAGGACAGACGGCCAAGCCTTCGCCGATTGGTGCTCGCGGTTTGGGCTGCTGGGGATATTGCCTCACTGTGCCCACACGATTACGCTGCCTGCCCGATGGGAAGATATACCGGGCAACGCCGCAGGAGCCATCTGGCGGAAATCACATCAGCTTGAATCAAACCAATTGGTGCCGACGGTTACGCAGCATGTCCGAACCCCTACGGGATGGCGGTCGGTCCGAATGCCTTTTGCTCCGGTCGGCCCCTCAAAGCGACATCGGGGCGTGATCGCTGCGGATCGGAACTTGCCACCCACTTGTCCCTTGTCGGGTATGATCTGGACATCGCCAGGTGAAACCGATTCGTCGTCAGTTTCGTTGGATGTTCTTCGACCGTTCTTCAACAGTCCGTCGGCGGGCGACATCGAGCATCCTATGCCGTTATCCGCCGACTTCTGGCCAATCTATTGCGAACCGATAAGCGAATTCTGGAGTGCCGCCTTGATGCTCCGCAAGTCTGTTGGGGCAATCGCGTATTTGAAGCGGAAACCTCTGGCCGAGATGCGGGATGTTGAGGCAGCTATGGTCCTTCGGGACATCGAACGGTTAAACGCACTCGCGTCGCCCGTGTGTCTATCGTTGGGCGTTGCGGGGGATGGGTCAAAGCTCGTTCAACGCTGGGCTGGACCGTCCCTGCTGTCCACACTTTCGCATATGGCACTGACAACATTGGCGGATGGACAGGCCCATGCTTGTCAGAATTGTGGCAGCGTTTTTGTGAGCAGCGCATGGCAGGCGAAGCATTGCTCCCCAACATGTGCGCATACGTCGGCGAAGCGCGAACTTCGGAAACGCCAGAAGACCGCTGTTGCTATGCGGCGCGGTGGAGAGTCAATCAAGGTCATTGCCGGGAAACTCGGCTCCACAGTGCCCACCGTGAAGGGATGGCTAATGAAGCAAACACCCCACTGAAAACGAACGTTACTGCGTAAGCCGAACGCCCCATCGGAACTGAAGTTTGCTTCTCTGTTGTATCGGGATGCTGGTTGGGTGTAGAATCTACGGCAGAGGCTCGGTTCGACAGGCCAGCNNCCAGCGCAAAGCGCACCCTCCGAAATACCCCTCCGCACAATTCAGTCTGTGAGGTGAGGTTTGGTTTCTCAGGGAATGGCGCAGCGCATCGAGCATTGGTCACTGGACCAACTCATCCCATTCGTTCATAATCCGCGCACGCACTCCCAAACCCAGATCGCACAGATCGCCGGCAGCATCGCGGCCTTCGGCTTCAACGCACCTATCCTGATCGATTCCAAGGGCAACATCATCGCCGGAAATGGCAGGTACTTAGCCGCCTTAAAGCTGGGCCTGGAGATGGTGCCGGTGGTTGTCCTGGATCACCTGAGCGAAATCCAGAAGCGAGCCTACATTTTGGCTGACAATAAGCTGGCCGAACTCGGTGGATACGACGACGAGTTGCTCGCGATCCAGTTGGCAGAACTGAGGGATGCCGACATTGACCTGCAACTGTTGGGCTTCAACGACGGTGAGCTGCAGGCGCTGCTGGCGGATGCCGATCGCGGCGATGATGAAGCCGGCACCGATATCGAAGAGGAGATTCCCGCACCGCCGGTAGAACCGGTTACGCGCGCTGCGGACATCTGGTGCGTCGGGCGACATCGACTGATCTGCGGAGACTGCCGAGACGCGAACGTCGTGGCGGGCCTCTTCGACGGCGCGCAGGCGAGCATGGTGTTCACGTCGCCTCCGTACGCGACGCAGCGGGAATACGATCCCGCAAGTGGCTTTCAACCGGTTCGGCCGGACCAGTACGCGGAGTGGTTCCAGCCGGTCGCTGCCAACATCGCGACGGTTCTCACGCCCGACGGTTCCTATTTCCTCAATATCAAGGAACACGCCGAGGACGGCGAGCGCAGCCTGTACGTGAAGGACCTGGTCATCACACACAGGCGCCAATGGGATTGGCGATTCGTCGATGAGCTGTGCTGGCGCAAGACCGACAACGGCGNNCGGAGGACTGCTTCGATTACTCGCCGCACAATCCAAAATCGACTTCTGGCAGCGGACTGCTCGGGACCGGTGCGCGCGGCGCGGCCGCCGGGAGGGCCGACGCCGATCACAACGACGGGCGCCATGAGGGCATTGCACGGCCGAGCAACGTCATCGAGGTCAAGACGGAAAGCAGCCAGGGAACGCACTCGGCCCCATTCCCGCGACCGTTAGTCGAGTTCTTCGTGAAGGCGTTCTCCGACGCTGGCGACATCGTTTTCGATCCATTCGTGGGTAGCGGCACCACGATGGCTGCGGCCGAGGTGCTGAGTCGGACAGGCTACGGAATCGAAATCTCGCCGGCGTACTGCGATGTGGCGGTTCGGCGGATCTCGATCCTCAACGGCGAGGATCCGGTGTTGGCCGCAACCGGCCAGTCGTTTCACGAAGTCGCCGCGGAGCGTGGTGTCGCGCTCGGGCACGTGGAGAACCCGAAGCAGCGGGACGCCCGGCGAATCCGGCACAACGGGCCGGCACCTTTCTACGGGAGCCGCAAGAAAGCGAGTTGAGGCATGGAAATCAGAATCAACATCCAAGTGGAACGATGGGACATCGGCCGGCTGATTCCCCGCATCACCAATCCCCGCACGCACACGCCCGAGCAGGTCGCGCAGGTAGCAGCTTCCATGAGGGAGTTCGGCTGGACCAACCCGATCCTGGTGGGTGCCGACAACGATGTACTCGCCGGACATGCCAGATTGCTTGCGGCTCGCCAACTCGGGCTGCCCGAGGTGCCCGTGATCCAACTTGGGCACCTTTCGGAAGCGCAGCGGCGGGCGCTGGTCATCGCGGATAACCAGCTTGCGATCACCGGCGCCGGCTGGGATGAAGAAACATTGAGGCTGGAGTTGGCGGCCCTCAGCGAGGAGAGCTTCGACCTCAGCCTGGTCGGGTTCGATGACGATGAACTGGCCCGGTTACTCGCTGAGCAGGACTCCGCCGAGGGCCTCACCGACGAAGACGCGGTGCCGGATCTCCCGAAGACACCCACGTCCATGACGGGGGACCTGTGGCTGCTCGACCACCACAGACTTCTGGTCAGCGATGCGACGGTCAGCTCGGAAGCTCTGCGGCTGATGGCCGGCGAAACCGCAGACCTTCTCTTCATTGACACTCCCTACAACGTGGACTACGAGGGGTACACCGAGCAGCATCTGAAAATGCAGGGCGACCGCATGTCCGATGCGGACTTCCAGAAGTTCCTGGAAGCTGCCTTTCGATCCTGCCGCACGGTGGCGAAGCCGGGCGCCTCGATGTACGTTTGCCATGCATCTTCCTGGCAACGAGAATTTCAGAACGCGCTCGAGGCCGCCGGTTTCGACGTTCGCTGCCAGATTATTTGGGCCAAGAACACCTTCGCCTGGGGCTTCGGCAGGTACAAATTTCAGCACGAACCACTGTTCTATGCGCACATTGCGGGCGAAAAAGATCCCTGGTACGGCGACAAGTCGCAATCGACTCTTTGGGAAGAAAAGAAGCCCGCAGCGAACCGTCTGCACCCAACCGCGAAACCGGTGGAGTTGGTGGAGAGAGCACTTCTCAATAGCAGCAAGGCCGGCGACATCGTGACCGACTTGTTCGCCGGCTCGGGCAGCACCCTGATCGCCTGTGAGCGCCAGCACCGCAAATCGCGGCTGATGGAAATCGATCCGAAGTACGCGGATTGCATCTGCCGACGATTTCAGGAGTACACGGGCAAGCCGGCGGTGCTCGACGGTGACGGACGTGCCTTTGACGAGATCCGCGAGGAACGCCTGAAGGAGCCAGCATGAATCAAACGCTGCCGCCGGGAGATCGCGGCCATCGAAGCTCAACTCTGGGCTGGGCACCCGGACGTCGAGGGATTATGCCTCGCGCTGTCCGACTGGTCTGGGGAATTGAGGCTGAAGCAGGAGAAACTGCGCCTGAAAGCAAAAAAGCCCGCCGCAGCCGGAGCCGGGCGGGCGGAAGGGGAGGCAGTTGATGCTACGAGTTGATCCGGTAGGTACGCTCACCGCCCTCGGGCTTGAAGGACTCGACCGCGTACCCGGCCTTCTTCATCGCGCCGGC
>PLZX01000117.1 GCA_003152325.1 Bryobacterales bacterium
GGCTTCGTTTCGCAAACGAGGCCGACGGCGGGTGAGTATGGGCAGCAGGCTGGAAGCGATCCATGTGCTGAATTAAGAGAGGCTTCGAAAGATTGGCGCGATTCCTTTTTGCAGGACGATTGCAGCGGGCAAACAATCCGCGGCGGACTGCGTTTTGGGAAGAGCAGAGCTTCCCTTCCGGCGGAGACAGGACTTGCGAGCGGGCTCGGTTAGTCCGGGAGGCTGGAGTGCGTTTGAGTGACGATGACATGGTTTCTCCTCCAATTCCAGGTTAGCAGGCGCCATACAAGCAAAACCATCCAAGTAATTGATTTTACTAGAATAACTACTTGTGACCGGGTTTTCGCGATCGAGGCGCATGGCCGACGATTGTGCGTTTGTGCAGCGCCGCCTACGGGAAGGAGCGGACTATTGTTTCCCGCCGTGGGAGGACATGGCCGCCGTGATTCCCATTGATGACCTCCACCTTCTCGAGCGCCTGACCCAGGAGGAGATGGACCGCCTGGACCTCAAAGACGCCCGCGCCGCTCTGAAAGAGGCGAAAAAGAAGGGGACCATTCCTCACCGGGACCTCATGCGGGCACGGAAGGAAGTCTATCGCCGGGTGAAGTGAAACCGCCATAAGCGGAATCACCGACCTCGATTACAATACGACTTGTGCGTGCCATCCAGATCCCGGGTTCGCCCTCCCCACAGACGGTCCAGCGATGACTGACGCACCACTCCAGCACCCTCTTCTGCTGCACCACTTCTTCGACCACGCCGCCCGGCGCTGGCCTGCCAGAATCGCCGTCGAGGTTCCGCCCGATAGCGGCCGCCCCGTCCGCGGCTTCACCACGTATGCGGAACTCGCTCGCGAGACCCACCAGATTGCAGCGCTGCTGGGCGCCATCGTTACCGGCGAGTGTGTCGTCGCCATCCTGCTGCCACGCCAGTCCCACCACCTGTACGCCGCCCAACTCGGCGTCCTCCACGCCGGCGCTGCCTATACCTGTATCGACCCGGCGTTTCCCGACGCCCGGATTCGCGAGATCCTCGAAGACTCCGCCGCGGTCGCCTTCCTCACCGACTCGCCCGGCCTGGAGCGCGCCCGCACCGGCCATTTCGGCGCGGCCCCGCGCTTCGACGTCACCGCCGCACTCCCGCACGCCGGCGCTCCGCCCGCGCCCGCGTGGCTCACGCCCGAGAGCCTCGCCTACACCATTTACACTTCCGGCACCACTGGCCGCCCCAAAGCCGTCATGATCGAGCACCGCAGCGTCTCGAACCTGGTGGCCTCCGACCTCGATGAATTCCACCTCGCGCCCAACGCGCGCGTATCGCAGAATTCCTCCTCTTCTTACGATTCCTCCGTCGAAGAAATCTGGCTGGCCTTCGCCTCAGGCGCCACCCTGGTGATGATGGATGAAGAGACCGCCCGCCTCGGCCCCGACCTGGTCGACTGGCTGCGCCGCGAGCGCATCACCGTCTTCTGTCCACCGCCCACGCTGCTGCGCGCCATCGGCTGCGAGAATCCCGCGGCCGAGTTACCCGAACTTGCTTTCGTCTATCTGGGCGGCGAGGCGTTGCCCCAGGATATCTCCGACCACTGGGCCCCCGGCAAATTTCTCGTCAACGGTTGGGGACCCACGGAATGCACCGTCACCACCACGCGCGCCGCCATGCACGCCGGCTCGCAGGTGCACATCGGCAGGCCCATCCGCGGCGTCCAAGCCTGGATTCTCAACGACGCCCTGGAAGAAGTACCCGACGGCCAGTGGGGCGAACTGGCGATCGGCGGCGTCGCTCTGGCCCGCGGCTATTGGAACCGCCCCTCGCTCACCGCCGAAAAGTTCCCCGTGCATCCCCGGCTGGGACGCATCTACCGCTCGGGCGACCTGGCCCATCGCGACGCGGACGGCAATCTGCATTGCCACGGCCGCATCGATTCCCAAGTCAAAATCCGCGGCTACCGCGTGGAATTGGAGGAGATCGAAGCGCACCTGGCCGCTTGTCCCGGTGTGCACGCGGCCGCCTGCAGAATGCAGGACGACGGCGGCCAGCCGCTGTTGGTTGCGTTTCTGATCCCCTCGGATTCCCATACGCCCCCAACGCCCGACTCGCTCCGATCGATTCTTCGGGAAATCGTCCCCTCTTATATGGTGCCGGCGCGTTTCGGCTTCCTCGCCAAACTGCCCGTCACCGTGGGAGGAAAACTCAACCGCGCCGCGCTTCCTCACCTCGATCCACCCTCCCCTGCCCCCGAAACCGCCGCCGCGGAGCCCCGCGACTCCATGGAAAGCCTGCTGGCCGGCGCCTTTGGCGAAGTCCTCGGCCTGCCGCAAACCGTTTCCATCCACGAAGATTTCTTCGCCTCTCTGGGTGGTGATTCGCTCCGCGCAGCGCAGCTCGTCACGCGACTTCGCCACCTCACGCCATCCACTCCCGTAGCCGTCCGCGACGTCTACGAAACCCGCACCGTGGCCGCGCTGGCTGAGCGCCTGCGCGCCGCTCCGCCCGCGACGGCCAAAGAAAAACCGGCCGGCCTTCCGCGCGGCGGCCACCCCTTTTTCGCCACCGTCGTCCAAGCCGTCTGGCTGCTGCTGACCTTTGCCGTGGCCGCGGCAGCCGCCTATTACGTCGTCTTCGAAGTCGCGCCGCGCCTCAACCGCGGCCTGGGTATCTTCGCGCTGCTCCTGCTCGCGCCCGCGGTATTCTTTGCCGGCCTGGTGGTTTGGTCTTTTCTAGCGGTGTCCGCCTCCGTATTGGCCAAGCGCGTCCTGGTGGGCGCCTACCGCCCTCTCGCGGAGCCCGTTTGGGGAAGCTTCTACGTTCGCAATTGGATGGTCCAGCAGGTCACCCGCGCCATTCCCTGGTGGCTCATCGAGGGCACCGAATTCCAGCTTGCCGCCCTGCGCGCGCTCGGCGCCCGCATCGGCCGGCGGGTCCACATCCATCGCGGCGTCCACATGGGCCAGGGAGGCTGGGACCTGCTCGAAATCGGAGACGACGTCACCGTCGCCCAGGACGCTTCGCTCGGTCTGGTGGAACTCGATGGCGGCCACATCGTGGTTGCACCCGTCACCTTGGGCGATGGCTCCACCGTCGATATCCGCGCCGGTGTCGCCGGCGGCGCGCGCCTCGGCCCCGGCGCCTGGCTTACCGCGCTCTCCTGGCTGCCGCCGGGCGCCGCCGTCCCCCCGGGTGAACGCTGGGACGGCATCCCCGCGCGCGCCGCCGGCCAGGCGCCACCCGTCCCCGCCGTCACAGAGCACGAGCGCACGCTTTCCCCGTTCTGGCACGGTTTGTGGATGGTCCTGGCCCGCTATGCCATCGGTACCCTGGCCGTGGTCAATCTGGAATTGCTCGCGCTCCTCGCGGTGGTCGTCTTGCACGTCGACGCCGACCGCCTCATCGTCTGGCTGAGACAACCCACCGCCGAATTCACGTGGCTCCCGCTGATGATCGCCCTAGCGTCGCTCTCCGTACCGCTCTCGCTCCTGGTCGAAGCCCTGATTCTACGTATGCTCGGGCGCGTGCCGGAAGGCGTCATCAGCCGTTGGAGCCCCTCGTATATCCGCGTCTGGCTCAAGCCCGGCATCCTCTACTCCGCCGGTGAATGGCTCAGCGGCACGCTCTTCTGGCCTCTGTGGCTGCGCCTCGCCGGCATGAACATCGGGCCAGGCTGCGAGATCTCAACCATCCTCGACGTCGTTCCGGAGCTGGTCGACATAGGCCCCGAGTGTTTCTTCGCCGACGGCATCTATCTGGCCGGCCCGCGCATCTACCGCGGCACCGTCACGCTCACCCGCACCCGCATTTCGAAGAACACCTTCCTCGGCAACCACGCCGTGATCCCCTCCGGCCAGTCGCTCCCCGAAAACATTCTGCTGGGGGTCTGCACCGTCGCCGACGACACTCTCGTCCGCAACGGCACTTCCTGGTTCGGCCAGCCGCCCTTTGAGCTACCCGTTCGGGAAATCGTAGCTTGTGACCGGAGTCTCACTTACGACCCCTCCTTCATCCGTTACTGGAATCGGGTCTTCTGGGAGTTGCTGCGCTTCGCTCTGCCCGCAGCCCCCACCATCGTGGCGATGCTCTGGCTGCAGGTCATCGCCATGGTGGAACCCGTCACTCCGTGGCCGGAGCTGCTGTTCTGGCGGGTTCCGCTGGTCACCTTCGCCGCCGGCGCCGTGCTCAGCCTTCTGGTGCTGATCCTCAAGTGGGGTCTCCTGGGACGCGTCCGCCCAGGCCAGCATCCCCTCTGGTCTTGCTGGTGCAGCCGCTGGGATTTCCTCTACGTCGCCTGGGCCTTCTATTCCCGCGGCACGTTGGCCGCCCTGGAGGGCACCCTGCTGCTTTCCTGGTATCTGCGCGCCATGGGCGTCAAACTCGGCAAGCGCGTCGTGCTGGGCGGCGGCTTCTCCCAGGTGGTCGATCCCGATATGCTCACCATCGAAGACGACGCCACCGTCAGCAGTACCCTGCAGTCCCACACCTTCGAGGACCGCGTGCTCAAAATCGATCGCGTCGTCATCCGCCGCCGCGCCACGCTCGGCACCAACACGGTCCCGCTCTACGGCGCCGATATCGGCGCCGGCACGCACGTTGCCCCTCACAGCGTGATCATGAAGCACGAGCATCTGCTCCCCAACTTCCGCTATGAAGGCGCCCCGACGCGCCTCGCCGAAAACTAACCCTTCAATCCCCCCGCAGGGGGAAACTACTCTCGCGGCTATCCACCCTCATGATAACTATTGGCGACGGAAATACCCACAAAAAACATACTTACCTACCCCGCATTTCTATTGATAACTAATTCGATTGGGAGCACACTCGACTGGTGCGATGACTAAGCCGCATCCAACGATGCCGATTGACTTCTAGTCACCTTAGTTATCACCCCATTAGTAACTGGCGAATGAAACGCCCTGGAGCATGCATGGAAACGATTCTGCTTGTCGATGATGATATTCGGGTGGTCAGCGCTTTACAGCGGCGACTCTACAAGAACTACCAGATCGAAATTGCGGGTTGTGCTGCGGAGGCCCTCGAAGCCTTCGCCGCATCTTCTTATGCGGTGGTCGTTTCGGATCTGCAGATGCCCGGCATGAACGGTATCGATTTCCTGAGCAAAGTGAAGGAAATCTCACCCGAAACCGTCCGGATTCTTCTCACTGGCCAAGCAGATCTCCAAACAGCGATCGCCGCCGTCAACGAGGGCAGCGTATTCCGCTTCCACACAAAGCCGTGTCCGGAGGAGCTTCTCACGAAGACCCTCGACGCCGCTCTGAATCAACATCGCCTGATAACTGCCGAGCGGGACGTCCTCCAGCAAACCTTGATGGGCACGGTCGGGGTGCTGGTCGAGATCCTGGCCGCCATCCAACCGGTCGCTTTCGGCCGGGCCTGGCGGGTGCGCCAGCAGGTGCGGAAGGTCGCTCTGGAAATGAAACTCGCTGACTTGTGGCAGTTCGAGGCGGCCGCCATACTGTCGCAAATCGGTTGCATTTCCGTCGATCCGGAAGTGTTGCGGAAATATGGCGCGGGCGAGGGACTTTCCGCCGGGGAAACGGCTCAGATGCTAGCGCACCCCCAGGTGGGCCAGACGTTACTGCAGCAAATTCCCAGACTCCATTCCGTCTCGCAAATGATCGGTCGTCAATATCATGAGTTCAATGGCATCGCCGGTTTCCAGCCGGGAACCTACGCGGTTGCAATGGGTGCGGAATTGCTCCATATCACGCTGGATTTCGACCGCCTGACGGGCATCGGCCGTTCGCCGGAGGACGCTCTCATCGAAATGCGGCGCAATGCGCCACAATACAACCCGGACGTGCTGGCCGCGCTGGAACGCGTGCAACAGGCAGCCGAGCCGGATGGCGCCACGGAAGTTCGCCATCGCGAACCAACGGAAGTAGAACGACGAGTGTTTCGGCCCATCGCGGAACAGGTGCTCCGCTCTTTGAAGGAGGAACAAGCCATAGATTAAGCCCCGTCAGGGGGCTGAGTGGAACCTGCGATGGCTGCGTTCAACATTGATTCGGAAGCATTCGGCGTTGGCGCCGCAGATACCCTGGGTCCAGGGCCTGACTCGGGCAGTCTGCTCTTTGACCGTGCGCCGGTTCCCATGTGGGTCTTCGACCGGGAGAGTCTTCGCTTCCTCGCGGTCAACGACGCCACGGTGCGGAAGTATGGGTATTCGCGCGAGGAATTCCTGGCGTTGACCATAGCCGACATCCGCCCCCCGGCAGATGTTCCGCAACTCCGGCGGGTAGTCTCAACAGCCGCCCCTGACGCTTGGCCCGTGAAGAGTGGCGGCTGGAAGCACAGGACCAAGGCCGGTGAGATCTTCGATGTCGAAATTACCTCCACCGCCGTTCGATTCCAGGGCCGCGACGCGGAAATGGTGGTGGCCTACGACGTGTCGGATCACACGCGGGAGCAGCACGGCATTTCGGTTCGCTATGCCCTGACACGCATGCTGGCGGAGAGTGCCGGCGACATCACCGACAAGGCCCTGTGGGCCCTTTGCGAGTGGTTGGACTTCGACCTCGTCGAATGGTGGCAACCTTACGCAGGCAACAAAATGCTTTTGCGCAAGATGTTTTGGCAGCCCCCCGACGATGAAGCCATCGATCCGGTGGCTGCACCCATTCTGCTCGAACCGCGTGAAGGTGTGCTGGCGCGGACCTGGATGGGCGGTTGGCCGGCCTGGATCGATGATTTTAGCAACGAGCCGGGTTACCGGGACAGGGCCGTAAAACTGCAGAAGGTGGGAATATCGGAGGGTATTGCCTTTGCGGTTCGGGCCCACAGCACCACCATCGGCGTTATCGTTTTGTTGAGCCGTAGCCGGCGGCACAGGGACACCCATACCACCGAGCTGATGAGTGATATCGGCGCACAGATCGGGCAGCACATGGAGCGTTGCCGGGCCGAAAAGGAATCGCGCAAATCGGCGGAGAGTTTCCGGTCCCTCTTTGACGACGCGCCGCTGCCCTACCACGAGATCGACCGCGCCGGACTGGTGGTCCGCGTCAACCGTGCCGAATGCGATCTGCTCGGCCTGAGCCCCGCCGACATGATTGGGAAGCCTGTCTGGGATTTCATCGCCCCCGAACAGCGCGAGCTGAGCCGTGCATCGGTCCGGCGCAAGTTTGCCGAGGGCCAGGTGGGGCTCCCGTACGACCGCAGATACCGCGCGGCGAATGGAGAGGAGCGCATCTTCCAGACCCACGAGCGATTGATCACCCAGCCAAGCGGCGAAGTGACGGGAATCCGCACCGCCATGCTGGACCTGACCGCGGCGAAAGAATCCCAGAGGAAAATCGAATTCCAGGCCGGCCTGCTGGGGCAGGTAGACGATGCCATCGTTACCTTAGATCGTGACTACAAAGTTACATACTCTAATGGAGCCGCCGAGCTCATATTCGCAATATCGGGCGAAGAGGCACTTGGCAAGGACTACCGGTCGCTGGTAAGAGTGGAACTCACCGGTCGGGAACGGGAAGCCATCTTCGAGACGATCGCCCGGGAGGGACACTGGAGAGGCGAACTCGCGTGCATCAATTGCAAGGGCGAGCGGATGTTGTTGGACGTTTCCGATTCCGCCTTGCGTGACCGGAACGGCGATCTGCAAGGCATTGTCGCCATCCTGAGAGATATCACCGAGCGCAGGCGAGCCGAGGACGCGTTGCGCGCCACCCAAGACCGCTTGACGCTCGCCGAATCCGCCATCTCCATCGGGAGCTGGGAAGTGGACCTCAAAACAGGCGTGTGTAAATGCTCGGAGCAACTCCTCCGGCTCTTTGGCATCTCCGACTTCCGTGAGGGGTTGACGCCCCAGGAATGGGCTGGTTTCATCCATCCGGAAGAGCGTGATCGCGTGGTCGCCGAAGTGGCGGCGAGTATCCAGCGGCAAGAGGAGTTGAACCGGCAGTATCGCGTCGTCTGGCCCGACGGCACCGTGCATTGGCTTCACAGCAAGACCCGGGTCTTGCCGGGCGCCGACAACCAGCCTGCCAAGCTCATCGGAGTGGATTTCGATATCACCGAACACAAAGTGGCGGAGGAGAAGCTGCGGATACTCTCCGATGCCGTGGAACAGAGTCCGGTCAGCATCGTGATTACGGACCTGGAGGGCAATATCGAATATGTCAACCCCAAGACCACCGATATCACCGGCTATACATTCGAGGAGTTGAGAGGCAAAAACCCCCGCATCCTGAAGTCCGGCCATACGTCGGAAGGAGAGTACGGCAAGCTTTGGGCGACAATTCCCACCGGCGAGTGGCGCGGCACATTTCACAACAAGAAGAAGAACGGCGAGCTTTTCTGGGAGGCCGCAAGTATCCGTCCCATTCTGGACGCTTCCGGCAGACCCACGCACTATCTGGCGGTGAAGGAAGATATCACCGCGCGCAAACTGGCGGAGGACAAGATCGCCTGGCTGGCTTCATTTCCCGAGCAGAACCCCAATCCCGTCGTGGAAATCGAAATGGCAGGCGGAGTGGTCTGCTATGTCAATCCGGTAGCCCGAGACTTGTTTCCGGACCTGCAGCAGCAGGGATTGGCTCATGCCTGGCTGGCCGGTTTGGAGCAGGCGCCGGAAGCCTTGCCTCGAGCAAACGGAAACGGTGCCAGTCGGGACGTAATCGTAGCCGATCGCTGTTGGGCTCGAACCGTTCAGCACCTTCCGGAGGCGCGGCGGTTACGAGTCTATGCCACCGATATCACCGAACGTAAGCGGGCGGAGGAGGCCCTCCGCCAGAGTGAAAGCCAGCTCCGGTTGGCGCAGAAGTTGGAGTCCATCGGACAGCTTGCGGCGGGGATCGCTCACGAAATCAACACCCCCATCCAATACATCGGCGACAACGCCAAGTTTCTGGACGACGCCTTCCGCGACCTGGTTGCCTTCGTCGATCCCCACCCCGAGATAGCCGGTGCCCTTCGCAACCCGGACCAGGCCGATTTCGTAACTGCCTTGGAACGGGCGGCCGACAACGTGGACGTCGACTACTTGCGCAACGAGATTCCCAAAGCCATCGAACAACTGCTCGAAGGCGTGGCCCAGGTCGCGCGGATCGTTCGAGCCATGAAAGAATTCTCGCATCCGGGACAGGTGGAGAAGGCGCCGGTGAATATCAATCGAGCCATCGAAAGTACCATCCTGGTCTCCAAAAACGAATGGAAGTACGTCGCCGATCTGACGACCGATTTGGATAGCGAACTGCCGCCCGTTCCCTGCCTGGCCAGCGAGTTCAACCAGGTGATCCTCAATTTGATTGTGAATGCAGCCCACGCGATTAGCGACGTGGTGCGCGACTCGAACCAAAAGGGTTCCATCCGCATCAGCACTCATCGGGATGGCGGGTGGGCGGAAGTAAGGGTAAGCGACACCGGCGCTGGCATCCCCGAAAACATCCGAGCCCAGATTTTCACCCCCTTCTTCACCACGAAGGAGGTGGGTAAAGGCACGGGCCAGGGCTTGGCCATCTCGCACTCCGTAATCGTAAAAAAGCATCAGGGCACCATCCGCTTTGAATCCGAAGTCGGCGCCGGTACCACCTTCGTAATTCGACTTCCGCTGGAATGCGTATAGAAGGGGCTATGAAACGAGCGTTGTTTGTCGATGACGAGCCGAAGGTCCTCGAGGGCCTCAAGCGGATGCTCTACCCGCTGCGCAACGAGTGGCAAACCGTATTCGCCTGCAATGGCCGCGACGCCCTGCAATTACTCTCCGAATCGGATTACGACGTGCTGGTGACCGACATTCGTATGCCGGGCATGAGCGGAATTGAGCTGCTCCAGGAGGTGGTCGAGCAGTTTCCGCAGGTAGTAAGGCTAGTCTTGTCGGGTACTGCGGATCGGGCCCTCGCGCTGCGTTCCGTCGCGCTGGCCCACCAGTACCTGATCAAACCATGCGACCCCGCCATGCTTCGCGCCACTCTAGAGCAGGCCTTTCTCCTGCTTGAGACCGCTTGCTGACGCGCACGGCTTGCCGGGTTGACAGACGAAACTCGCCAGCCGATTTCAACAGGCGACGAATCGGCGTTCTCTACTCCACGCGGAACCAGTCGTAATCGGCGTAGCCGTACTCCCCGCCGGTGGCGTTGCGCACCGCGAACAAGCCCACTTTCGCACCGATCCAGCGGCCGGGACGCGCGGTGAAGGGCTCACCGATTGGTGTGAATTCCGTGCCGTTGGCGCTGTAGCTGAAATGGCACTCGGCTCCGCTACTCACTTTTACGCGGAGATAAGACGTGCCGCCTGGCACGATGCGCGTCTCGTTTTCTTTTTCGCGGTCGCCCTTGTCGGCGTTGCGGGCTGTTCGCTGCACCATGTGCAAACCATCGGCCTCCTTGACCAGCGACAGGTAGGCGTAGTCGGTGCCCATGATCACGAGGCCGGTGGTTTCGCCGTTGGCCGTGGGGGTGAACGTTACTTTCGCGGTTGCGGTAAATTCCGGAGCGGGAAATTTTTGCAGCAGCAGATTGGGAACATCCCATAAGTTGCGGAAGCCTTCGGGCAGCGGCACGCAGATGAGCCGTAGAAAGCCCAGGCGGCCGGCGGGAAAGGCCCAGCCGGGCTGCGGATTGGCGTGCCATTGCCACTGCAGGCCGAGCGAATCGGCGTTGAACTCGTCGGAATCGGCGGGCGTGCGGATGGGATAAGCTTTCCCAACGTTGGGCTTCTTGTAAGTGGCGACGGGTTCGCCGGCGTCGCCGACGACCGGCCAATCGTCCTGCCACTTCATGGGTTCGAGGTGCAGGATGCGGCCGTAAGCGCCCTTGTCCTGGAAATGCAGAAACCAGCTTTCGCCGCCGGCGGTATCGACCCACGCACCCTGATGCGGGCCGTTGACGGCGGACTTGCCTTGCGCCATGACTACCTTTCGGTCGTACGGGCCGTACACATTTTTCGAACGCAGGGCGAGCTGCCACCCACCGTCCACGCCGCCGGCGGGCGCGAAGATGTAGTAAAAGCCGTTGCGCTTATAAAACTTGGGGCCTTCGACGGTGGGATCTTCGGCGTGGCCATCGAAGACCATGGTGCCGCCATCGAGAAGGCGGGTGCCATCAGCGCTCATGCGGCTCACCACCAGAATGCTCTTGATGCCCGCGCGACTGCCGGCCATGGCGTTGACCAGGTAGGCCTGGCCGTCGTCATCCCAGAGCGGACAGGGGTCAATCCAGCCTTTGGCTGGCTTGACGAGGATCGGGGCGCTCCACGGACCGGCGGCGTTTTTGGATTTGGCCATGTAGATTCCGAAATCGGGGTCGGGCCAGTAAATGTAGAACTCGCCGTTGTGATAGCGAACGGAGGGCGCCCAGGCTCCGTTACCGTGCTGCGGCTTGCGGAATACATCGAGCGGCAGCTGTTCGTCGAAGACGTGGCCGATGAGCTCCCAGTTGACCAGGTCGTGGGAGTGCAGGATGGGAAGTCCGGGAACGGCGTTGAAGCTGGAGGCGGTCAGGTAGAAGTCTGCGCCGACGCGAATGACGTCGGGGTCGGAGTAGTCGGCGTACAGGACGGGGTTCTTGTAGGTGCCGTCGCCGCGGTCGGCTACCCATACTTTGGAAACGGGGGAAGGTTGCTGGGCCAGGCAGAGCAGGCAGGCGGCGGTGATGACGGCGATTGAGAAGGGTCGTCTCACGAGTGTCAGAGACCTATGCTACCGCCAGGCGCCGGGCTTGAGCTTGCCCACCTATATGAGTTGCTCCATCAGGGAGACGAGGTATTCCTGGTCGAAGGGGCCGGAGTGATAGGTGCGGCCATCGAAGAATCGCCACATCTTGCGGTGGTGTTCCACGGTGTAGAACAGCAGTTGCTCCTCGATGAGGTCCTTGTCCAGGAGTTCCTGATTGAAGGCGCGGACGGAACCTTCGAGGGTATAGGGCACGCGAAAATCTTCCGTGGAAACCAGATCCGGGGCGGAGGCATATTCGATTTGCAGGAGCCGGCCGCGCACATTGATCTGCACCAGGTTCATACCCTCCTCCTGAAAAGAGGCGGCTGAGAATTCGGGCGGGTCGAGCGCGACATGACCGCGGGTTGTGTGCTGGTTGATGGAGTCCACGAAGGACCGGCAAATGGAATACAATTCGGTGGCCGCCGCCACGCGTGTCTCAGCGATATCCTGGGCGTGGCGCAGGCGGCGCTCATCCTTATCGGCGAGGTCGTCGATGCGGGCGGCGAGGCGCTTCCAGCGCGCGTCGCGAATCAGAGAATGGTCATGCGTTTGCCGCAAAGGCAGGCCTCCGCAACCAATTTCAGCACATTGGCGTCCTTCGTGCACGCTTAATGCCGGGTCAGCGGTGCGGATGGCGTTGATTCCACTCATCGGGATCGATGAGGTCCAAGACATCCATGCCGAGGTTGCGCAGGACTTGGTCGGCTTTCTCCAGCGAAAAGAAGCGTTTGCCCTTCAGAACGTTATGGATATGGGGTTGGGATACTCCGACCATGCGGGCGAGGCCCCGCTCGGTGACTCCCCCGCTCCGAACGCGTTCCCGGAGCTCGCAGAGGAAACGATGCTCCAGATGTTTGAAAGTCACCAAAAGCTCCCCAGGGCTATTTCCGGCGGAAATAGGGTACTAGGGGATTCAGCTCAGCGGGTATTGAGATAGCGAAGTCCATATAATTGAAAGAGTTTATCAGATGTTTTTCAGATCTCAATAAAAATAAACGCTTTATACTACAATCTATAGGTACTGGTAGCCCTAGTAGTTACTAATTCATGATTTGAATTATTGACGTTTTCAAACGAAGAGTTACTGTTGGATAGCAGTTTGAAAGCAAAGGGTGCGACCCGATGGAATAGGTACGCACCCGCAAGGACACCCTAACAAATGATCTGGGATCGATCAACCGTAATTGGGCTAGCCAAGCCTTCGTGCACTTTTTGCCACGGAAACGGAATGCGCCCTGTCCTCAGAGGAACGGCAACTCCGTGCAATTGCACCTTTCGGGCCATTTTTCGAGCCTGCTATCGCCGCTTCCGGGAGTGCGTTGTCATGGGAACGCAAACCGGTTCGGTGACCTGGGAGATATTCGGTAGCCAGGACGGCTACCGCATGTACTCGCGGAAGAGAGAAGAATTCATCGCCGACTTCTGCCTTGTCAGTCAGCGAACACTCGATGATTTCGGGTACAAGCTGTTGCGGTACCATTACATGCTGGGCGCAGACTGGAAGCTCTGTTGCGAGCATTTTAAGATCGATCGCGGAACCTTCTTCCACTCCCTCTACCGTATTGAAAACCGTTTGGGCCGCATCTTCGCGGAAGTGCAGCCATATCCTCTCTACCCGATCGACGAATACTTTGGCGGGACCGTGCGCAGGGAAGGCCGGAAGGGACCGGCGACCGAGCTCGAACTTTTCGGCCGCGACGTGCCGGAGCGGCTGCAGCTTTCCGCATAGCGTGACGCATCGTTGCGGATCCAACACCGGGGGCTCAGAGATGCACCAACCCATCTTCCTCATACAATGGGATTCTCGGAGCTCCTCATGGATCCTCTTACTCATACCGCNNTCGGGCGGCTCGCTCAGCTATCTGCACTATCACCGGCACCTGACGCACTCGCTGGTGGCGATGCCCGTGATGGCACTGCTGGTTGTGGTGCTGGTGCGGCTGGTGGCGCGGAAACCGGTGCAGTGGGCCGGGGCGTTCTTCGCGGCGCTGATTGCGGTAGCGTCGCATCTGCTGCTCGACCTGACGAACGCATACGGAATCCGCCTGCTGCTGCCCTTCTCGGCCGAATGGCTGCGGCTGGACCTCAACAACATCTACGACCTGTGGATCTGGGGAGTGTTTCTGTTGTGCGTGGCAGGGCCGTTTGTCGGCCGGCTGGTGGGTTCGGAGATTGCATCGGGCGGCGCACCCGGCAAACACCATGGCCGCGGATTTGCCTGGGCGGCGCTGCTGTTTGTGCTTCTTTATGATTGCGGACGCGGCGTGCTTCACGCGCGAGCAGTAGCCGCGTTGGAATCCCGCATCTATGCAGGCGCCGTTCCGGCGCGTGTGGCAGCGCTGCCGGGCCCGGCCAACCCGATGCTCTGGAAAGGCGTGGCCGATACCGGAGATTTCTACGCCGTGGGAAGCGTGGACCTGCTCGCAAGCTTCGACCCCACACGCGCGCTGCTTGTCTACAAGCCGCCGCCCGATGCCGCGATTGAGGCGGCGCGCCGCACGCCGCCGTTCCAGGAATTTGAGCGCTTTTCGCAGTTCCCTCTATGGCGGGTCTCGCCGGCGACGGACCTTCCCGACGGCCGGATGGTGCAATTGAGCGACCTCCGCTTCGGCCCGCCCAACGCACCGGCATTCGTGGCCACCGCCATCCTGGACGCTCGGCTGCAACCGGTGCGTTCGTGGTTTCAGTACGGAATTTCCTCACGCACCCAGGGCAAATAATCCAGCTTTCTAAGGTTACCGTTCGATAGGAAAGCGGCATGCCCGGCGTCACAATCGGGACGTGCGAGTGATCGATCCGACGATAGTCCTGGACCTGGTACAGTTTCGAGAGGTGACGCTCGACGACGACGAGCTGATGGGGCAGATCCTGACGGCGCTGATCGACGACACGGCGCGGCAGATTCCGTTGCTCGAGGTGGCGATCCGCGAGCAGGATGCGCGGAAGTGCGCGAGACTGGCCCACTACTCCAAGGGCGCATGCGCCAATGTGGGGGCCAACGCGGTGGCGGCGGCACTAGAGGCGATCGAGCGGCAGGCGGCCTCGGGCTCGGTGGTTGAGTGTGGCGTGCAGCTTGCTGCCCTGGCGACTGAAGTGGAACGGCTGCGGCAGCAATCGGCGTGAGGGCGGCACATCCTGGCCGCGGCCGCAGGTCCGTGAAGCCGACTCCGTCCTAAATTCACTTCCAGTTTCCGATCAGAATAAAGGGCGCCCAGTAGAACGGATGCGACCACCCTTTCGCGCCAGTGGCCGAGGCCCGCGGCTGCGGCGGCAGCTTGACCCCTCTGTCCGGCTGGGCGGCGCCGGCGGGGCCCAGCTTGCCGTCCAGCATGGCCTCCTGGGCCAGCCGCAGGGCTTCGCTTTTGGGCATTCCGTCCCGCTGTCGCATCTGGTACATTTCTTGCATCAGGCGCGCCGTGGAGGAGTCGTTCACGCTCCACAGGCTGGCGATTACTGCCTTGGCGCCCAGGCGCTGGGCAATGGTGCCGAAGCTATCCACCTCGCGTCCGTCTTCATTGCGGTTCATGAACGCCGTGTTGCAGGCCGATAGGGTCAACAGCTCGACGCCGTTGAACAAACGTGTTTTCGCTTCGATCTCGGCCAGGCTCAGCTCGCCGTCGCCCAGCAACAACTGCGAGTCGGCTGCCACTCCCGGGCGCGAGTCGAAGTGGGTGGCGATGTGCACCACGCGATTCCGTTGACGGCGCAGGTCCTGCTCAAATGTCGCGCGGGTAAACTCCGAGTTCAAGCGGACGGAGCCGGGCACGGGCGCCTTGCTGTTTGGGCTCTCCTGGAAAATTCCCTTGAGTTCATCGGGCACCGAGGGCAGCGGCGGACTCCCGTTTGAGACGCCAAATCCAACGCCCTCCCATTGGGGCGACGGATCCTCAGCCAGGTTCGCCAGACTGGCAGGAGTAATGAGTGAGTTCCGAAAAGACTTGACCAGGTAATCCTTGCCGTCGTGCAGCGCAGCCATGGGAACATAACGCAGCGTGTTGTCGATGGACCACATGATGGTGCGCGCCTGGAGCGCATCCAGGTCCCGGCGCAAGCCTTCCGGGAATACCGTGCGATACAGTTCCTGCGCCAGCGGGACTGGATCCGAGCCAGGGTCTTGCAGCTTCTGGCGGAACTCGAAGATCTTCCGGTTCAATTCCACTTCGCCGATCTTCGTGGTGTAGGCTTTGCGCGAGCCGCTGGTAACGAGCATCGCCACGTATTTGTCCGGTGTCACCAGCGTGTAGACGGCGACCACACCGGGTCCCAGTTTTTGAAGAACGTCCTGCAGTCCTTCGGCCTCTTTGAACTCCTCGATACGCTTGGCGAGGCTGGAATCCGCGGGAAACGCCTTTTGCTGTTCCTCGAAGTAGCGATGGAGTACGGTGTTGGCTGCATCCAGATCGTGGTCGATGCTGTTGGACTTGTCCAACTCCGCGGCAGTCAGCGGTGTCCGGTCGCTCCTGGAGATCAAGGCCGATTTCTGTTGGCCCAGAACGACAATCTGATTCACGACCTGGTCGTAGCGCTCCAGGGCTTTCCTTTCGAAATCGAGAAGCGTCGCCGGGCGAAGCTGGTCGGTGACGGAGTCGCGCCGGATGAAGCTGGCGGCCTCCTGGTCCTTCAACAGATTGAGTACCTCTTCGGCTTCCCCGAACCGGTCTCGCTCGATCATCAGATCCGCCAGCGAACGATAGTTGGATTCGATCAACTTCTCATAACTTCTCCGAAGCTCTTCGTCGAGGCCGCGATTGTCCCGGCGAATGCCTTGTAGAACATTGACGGCCTGTTTACCGAACAGAATCGCGAGATCAGGTTGGGCTTTTTGAAAGAGCCCCATGAGGTTGTTCAGCGTCTTTGCCTCGGCGGAACGATCGCCAACGGCGCGTTCCCCCGGCAGCGCCTGTTGGTAAAAGTCCAACGCCTGCTGCTGACTGCCTAGATCCCGGTAGACATTTCCGATGTTACCGAGCGTGATTGCTACATTAGCCCGGTCGCCTACGGCGCCGCTAACCGTGAGCGCCTGGCGATAATACTCCAGCGCGTTCTGCGGGTCACCCAGATCGTAGTAGACGTTGCCGATGTTCATGAGCGTCTTCCCCTCGCCGGTGCGATCTCCGACGGAACGTTTACCTTGAAGCGATTGCTGGTAGTAATCGAGGGCCTTCTGCTGCTCCCCCAGCTCGTTGTAAATGGCGCCGATGTTGCTGAGCGTGCCTGCCTCCCCCACACGGTTGCCCACGGCGCGAAAGATCGCAAGCGCCTGCTCGAAATACTGGAGCGCCTCCTCTTTCTTGCCAAGGTCCTGATAGACAACACCGATGTTTGCCAGGGTGTTCGCTTCGCCGGCGCGATCGCCGATGGCGCGCTTGATCGGAAGCGCTTGCTGATAGTATTCCAGTGCTTTTTGCTTCTCGCCAAGCTGGCGATAGATCACGCCGATGTTGTTTAGCGTCATCGCTTCCGCTACTTGATTTCCAAGGGAGCGCGAGCCCGGCAGCGATTGTTTGTAATAGTCCAGGGCTTTCTGTTTCTCGCCGAGACCGGAATAGGCCAGACCAATATTGTTCAGCGTCATGGCCTCGCCGGTGAGATCGCCCAGAGCGCGTTCGAGTCGCAACGCTTCCTGGTAGTAGCCCAGCGCCTTCTGCTTCTCACCAAGCGCGGAGTAAGCCAGGCCAGTGCCCCGCAAGACCGTCGCCTCGCCAGCGCGATCTCCCGCGGCGCGCCGCAGCGGAAGCGCCTGCTGGAAGCAACCTAGCGCCGTCTCCGATTCACCAAGGCTGTAGTGGATCACACCCAGATACGTGACTCCCAGCCCCTCTTCATATTCGTCGTGCAGCGCTTTCCAAAGCAAAACTGCTTTCGTGAGCTCTTCGATTGCGCGGAGCCTGCTCTGTTTCGTCGCGGTTCGGTTATCGGCGACAGCCGATCGTAACAACTCTTCGGCTTGCAAGCGTTGCAGATCTATTTCCGACGGCGTCCCCAGAGTACGCAGTTCGACGACACATTTCCCCTGCAATCGGCTTCCAGGTTTGGATTGTACTTTGAGGTTGTATGTTCCTGCCTGCTTCGCCACCGCCGATGCGTGTTCGAAGCCGAACCCGCCGGTAGAGGCGTCTGCGGAAAACAACTCTCTTCCACCCGGATCGATGAGCGTCAGAACGACGTCGACGCCCTTCTCCTCCGCCATCACATGGAAAAACTGACCGGCTTTCACATGAAACGCGAACTGGTCCGCTCCGCCGGGGCCGAGTTCACGCTGGACCCGTTTGTGGAGTTTCAACCGTCCGGCATCGCGGATTTTTGGCGCTTCCTGAGCCCTCGCAGGATTCCAAGACAATAACGAAAGCATGGCCGCTAGCAACATGGTCGGTTTCGGCATGGTCCAGATCCTCCAAGCGAAGTTCGTCAGCGACCTATATTACGCTAAATCCGCTGGAGCAACAGCTTGATGGCGTCGAAACAGAGCGCGGCGGCGTGCTTGGATTCGGCGGCCAGGCCACCAACGGCATCGTCCACGATCGACGGGGCGAAGGCCGCAATCTCCGCCGCGGTCCGGCCTTCCATCCATTCCGTCAGCGCCGAGCCGGCTGCAATTGATGCCGTGCAACCGCGCACCTTGTAGCGAACCTCCACTGCGACACCAGCCTCGAAGCGCGCCGAGAGCCGCATGATGTCGCCGCATGCCGGGTTGGAGGCTTGCACCATGATGGCCGGCGGCGCCAGCTCACCGACGTTGCGCGGATTCTGAAAATGATCGAGCAGGCGTTCGGAATACACTCGGGTATGTTCCAATAATGCCATGGTCCAAGTGGTAGCGGCGATCATTGAGCGCACCGGCAAGATCCTGATCGGGCGGCGCCAGGCGGAACAGTCGCACCCGCTCCAGTGGGAGTTTCCCGGCGGCAAGGTGGAATACGGCGAAACGCCCGCGCAGGCGCTGGCGCGCGAGTTGGAAGAAGAATTGGGAATCCGCGGCGCGGCCGGCCGGGAGATCACGAGCTATGAGTACACCTATGCGGGCCGCGATCCCATCCGGCTGTTCTTTTTCCGCGTCACCGAATTCCAGGGCGAACCGGTCAACCTGATTTTCCACGAGATACGCTGGGAGCCGCCACAATCCCTGAGCGGTTTCGATTTTGTGGAGGGCGACCTCGAGTTTCTGCGCGGCCTCAGTTCCGGAGCCTACTGAGCGGCTTCACGGGGTCAGTACGCCCTGGGGAAAAACCAAGTGCATTTTGGTCTCCCGGACATCCTTGATCTCAGTGGCGATAGTCAGTTGAATCTGCGCCGGCAACGCGGCAAACGGTGCTTCGGCGTCGCCCTACTCGCAGGGGTTCTGGATGACCACCGTCATGTCCACGTTCCACCCCCAAGCGAGTTCCACCTGATTTGGCGCGATCTCAAGCCGTGTTATGTACCGGTCCGCATCCCCCGAGCGGCCGGCGGTTTGTGCAAGGAACTGGTAGCCGATGGTGACGACAGAGACGCCATACATATTCTTGGCCTTTACAGAGAATCCCTGCTTTACTGGCGTGGAACCCGGCGACGCCAGCGCCTCCACCGGACTCGCCGATGCCCAGTACGCTCCTGCCGCCACAGGTTTGTTTCGCGCGATCAGAGGCCAAGTCTTCTGGCCACGGTTGAAGAAAATGGCCGAAGGGCGCACGTTGCGGGGAGCATCCCGCAGAGCCGGGGCGGAAGGCCCGGTCCTCTCCCACCGGATGCTGCTGGCATCCAAAGTAAAGGTCTTTGGGTCGCTGCGTGCAGTCATTGGAACACCTCATATGTAATCGGGAGGAGTCAGCCAAAATCGCGATTTGGCATTGAGGCGCACAGGACGTTGTGCGTTTCGCGGCCTCCCACTCTGGTGTAGCATAAACGCGGAAACTCTATACTGGTTTCATATGGCAACTGCACTCAAATTGGTAGACCCCAAGGACAACGAGCTCTTAGCAAGCCTGGAGGCGCGCACCAAACAGGCCAATCTTTTTTTTCGCGCCATGGCGCATCGCCCGGAGGTATTGAAGAACTTTCCGCCACTCTATACGGCGATTGTCGGGCCGGGATCGGTGGCGCGGCGTCTCAAGGTTCTGGTGTACCTGGCCTGCTCCTACGCCAATCGGTGCGCGTACTGCATCTCGAACAACCTTCCCGGAGCGCACAAGGCCGGAATTACCGGAGAGGAACTCGTGGCGGTGGAAGCCGAGAGGAACGAGCTTTTCCCCGCCGAGGAGCAAGCCGCGTTGCGCTACGCGCGCGAGTTGACGCGAACGGCCCATGCTACGGAAACGCGGGCCGCGCTGGCCGCGCACTTCACCGATGAGCAGATCGTGGAGATCACGCTGGTGATCGGCCTCTCGAACTTCACCAACCGGTTCAACAACGGGCTGCACATTCTGCCGGAAACCGGACACTCGGGCTGATGGCGATTCTGAGCGGGATCCATCCGGTGGCCGAGGCTCTTCGGTCGAATCACGCGCTGGACCGGGTGCTGGTGGCGCAAGGGGCCGGCGGCGTCCGCATCCAGGAGATCATCGATCTGGCTAGACGGGCCTCCGTGCCGGTGCGGTTCGAGCCGCGGCCGGCGCTCGACCGCTTGGCCGGAACCGCCGCGCACCAGGGAGTGGTCGCCCTGGGCGCGAGCAAGAAGTTCGCCGATTTCGATGACGTAGCGGCCTCGCAGCTTGTGGTGGTGCTGGACGGCGTGGAGGACCCGCACAACCTGGGCGCCATCATCCGCACCGCGCACGCGGCCGGCGCGGGCGGCATCGTGATTCCGGAGCGGCGTGCGGTGGGAGTCACGGACGTGGTGGCGAAGGCAGCGGCGGGCGCGCTCGAACACGTGTCGCTCACGCGGGTAACGAACATCAACCGCGCGCTCGAAGACCTGAAGGAGCGCGGATACTGGATCTACGGTCTGGACGAGCGCGGCACCGAAGCCTACGACGAGGTGCAGTACGCGGCTCCGACGGCGATTGTCTTGGGCGGCGAAGGCAAGGGGCTGCACGACCAGGTTCGCAAACATTGCGACACCCTGGTGCGCATCCCGATGACCGGCAAAATCTCCTCTTTGAATGTCTCGGTGGCCGCCGGCATCGTGCTGTTCGAATGGCGGAGACGCCGCCCGGTCCATTAGTACAGTAAAATCGAGTTCTATGCGACGTTTTCTGCTTCTGTTCGCAATCGCGACCGCCCTACCCGTGTGGGCCGCGCAGCCGGTGCGCGCCAAGAACGGGATGGTGGTCAGCGTGGAGCCTCACGCCACCGAAGTGGGGGTCAAGATTCTGCAAGCGGGCGGTAACGCGGTGGACGCTGCGGTGGCGGTGGGACTGGCGCTGGCGGTGACGCACCCCGGCGCGGGCAACCTGGGCGGCGGCGGCTTTATGCTGGTGCGGCTGGCCGACGGGCGCACGGCCTTTCTGGATTTCCGCGAGCGCGCTCCGGCGGCGGCATCGCGCAACATGTATCTGGATTCGAACGGCAAGGCCACCCAGGACAGCACCCTGGGATACCGGGCCAGCGGCGTTCCGGGCACCGTGCGCGGACTGGAACTGGCCTCGCAGAAATTCGGCAAGCTACCCTGGGCGCAACTGGTGCGGCCGGCCGCGGAGTTGGCGTCCAAAGGCTACGCGCTTTCCTATAGTGAAGCCAACTCGATGCGCGGCGGCGGCCGGGGCATGGAGCCCTTCCCGGAATCCAAACGCATCTTCCTGCGCGACGGCAAGTATTACGAGCCGGGCGAGACTTTCCTTCAGGCCGATCTGGGACGCACGCTCGACCGGATTGCGCGCCTGGGCGCGAAGGATTTCTACGAAGGCGAAACCGCCAGCCTGCTGGCCGCGGACATGCAGAAGCATGGCGGGCTGATCACGCTGGACGATCTGAAGAATTACAAAGCCATCGAACGCCCACCGCTGACGGGCAAGTACCGGGGCNNAAGGCCGGCGCCGGCTCGGCCACGGCGGTTCACTACATCACGGAAGCCATGCGCCACTTTTTCGCGGACCGCTCCGAACATCTGGGCGACCCGGATTTTGTGAAGGTGCCGCTCACCGCGATGCTCGACCCGAAATACATCCTCAAGATTCGCGGCTCCATCGACGCGGAGAAGGCCACGCCCAGCAGCCAGGTGCATGCGGCGGTGTTCACCGGGCGCGAATCGAACGAAACCACGCACTTCAGCGTGGCCGACGCGCAGGGTAACGTGGTGGCCGTGACCTACACGCTGAACGGCGGCTACGGCAGCAAGGTGACGGCCGCGGGACTGGGCTTTCTGCTCAACAACGAAATGGACGACTTCGCGCCGAAGCCCGGCGAAGCCAACATGTACGGGCTGATCCAGGGCGAATTCAACGCCATCCAGCCGGGCAAGACGCCGCTTTCATCCATGGTTCCCACCATTCTGATGCGGGACGGCAAACCGTTCGCCGTGCTGGGATCGCCGGGCGGCCCCACCATCATCAATACGGTGCTCGAAGTCGCGATCAACATGATCGACTGGAACATGAACGTGCAGGATGCGGTCAACTGGCCCCGCTTCCACCACCAGTGGCTGCCCGATGAATTGCGCATGGAGAGCGGGTATTCGCCCGATACCATCGATCTGTTGACGAAACGCGGCTACACGGTCAAGCACGTAGGCGCGCAGGGCGAGTGCGCTGCCATCCGCTTCAACAACGGATGGCTGGAAGGCGCCGCCGATCCGCGCAGCGGCGGCACAGCCGGAGGATACTGAATACTTGATGACCCACGCACTGTCGACGCATCTCTTCGTCAACCACCGGCTCACCGTGGCGCTGTTGGCGAAGATCCAGCAACTGGGGATTCCGCTGGTAGAGATTTTCTGCGCGCGGCAGCATCTGGACTACCGCAACAAGGCGCAGGTGGCCGAGCTCGGCCACTGGTTTCGCGATTCCGACCTGAAGCTACACTCGCTGCATTCGCCGATGTACAACGACGAAATCTGGGGCCGCTCGGGGCCGCACGCGGTGGTCACCATCACCGAGCCGGTGAAGTCCAAACGGTTGGAGATGGTGGACGAGATCAAGCGCGCGCTGGAGACTTCCGAGGTGATTCCGTTCCGCTACCTGATCCAGCACGTGGGAGTGAGCGGAGAGGAATTCGATCTGGCCAAGGTGGATGCGGCTTGCGCGGCGCTCGAGGAACTGCACCTGTTCGCGCGCCAGCGGGGCGTGGAGATTCTACTCGAAAACATCCCCAACGATCTTTCGACGGCCGAGCGGCTGCTGCAGTTCGAAGAACTGACGCACCTGCATCTGAATTTCTGTTTCGATACCGGGCACGCCAACATGGCCGCCGGCGTCGAATCGACTTACGGTCGGATGAAGCCGCGCATCCGCTCCACCCACATCCACGACAACAACGGTAAGGACGATAACCATCTGGCGCCGCTCCTGAGCGAGGGCGGCACGGTAGATTGGAAAGCCGCCATGGGGCTGTTGCGCAGCCGGGAGGACCAGTATCCGCTGCTGCTGGAGCTGAAGGACCGCAACGATCACCCCAACCCGCTCGATAGCGTCCTGCCGATTTTCGAGCGGCTCGAAGAGCAGTAAGACCGGCCGAAGGGCCGTTCCATAACCTATGATTCCGCGAATTACCATTGCCCAAGCGGGCCAGCACATCGGCGAGATGGTCGAGATCGCCGGCTGGCTCTACAACATTCGACGCTCCGGAAAGATCGCGTTCCCGATCCTCCGCGACGGCTACGGCCTGATGCAATGCGTGGCCGTCAAGAGCGCGCTGCCGAAAGAACTGTTCGAATCGATCAAGAATCTGACCCAGGAATCGTCCATTATCGTGACCGGAAAAATCCGCGCCGAACAGCGGGCGCCAGGCGGATATGAAATGGATCTCGAGAGCCTGCAAGTGTTGCAGCGCGTCCCGGAGTCCGACCCGTACCCGATCACACCCAAGGATCACGGCACCGATTTCCTGATGGACCATCGCCACCTATGGCTGCGCAGCCAGCGCCAGCATGCCATCATCCGCGTGCGCCACGAGGTGATCAAGGCCGTGCGCGACTATTTCGATTCGCACGGCTTCACGCTGGTGGATACGCCGATCTTCACGCCGGCCGCCTGCGAGGGAACCACCACGCTGTTTGAAGTGGACTACTTCGACGACGAAAAGGCCTACCTGACGCAGTCCGGCCAGCTTTATAACGAGGCCACGGCCATGGCCTTCGGCAAGGTGTACTGCTTCGGGCCGACGTTCCGCGCGGAAAAATCGAAGACTCGCCGCCATCTCACCGAGTTCTGGATGGTGGAGCCGGAAATGGCCTACGCCACGCTCGAAGACGTGAAGCGCGTAGCGGAGGAACTGATCGTTTTCATCGTCGGCCGCGTGCTCGAAAATCGCCAGGAGGAATTGAAGCGGTTGGAGCGGGACACCAGCAAGCTCGAAGCCATCCAGGCGCCCTTCGGGCGTATGAGCTACGACGACGCCGTCAAACTTTTGCAGGCGAAGGGCAGCGAGATCCAATGGGGCGGCGATTTCGGCGGCACCGACGAAACCATGATCACCGCGGACCAGCAACGGCCGGTGATGGTGGACCGCTTCCCGACGTCCATCAAGGCTTTCTATTTTGAGCCCGACGCGGAGCGCCCCGAAGTGGTTCTGGGCGTCGACATCCTGGCGCCGGAAGGTTACGGCGAAATCATCGGCGGCGGCCAGCGCATCCACGATGCGGAGCTGCTGTTGCAGCGCATCGAGGCACACAAACTGCCCAAGGAGGCGTTTGATTGGTATATCGATCTCCGCAAGTACGGCAGCGTGCCGCACGCCGGGTTCGGTATGGGAATCGAGCGCTGCGTTTCCTGGATGTGCGGGCTGGAGCATATCCGCGAGACCATCGCGTTCCCGCGCATGCTCAACCGGTTGCGGCCCTAGCGCGGTACCAACATGAGCCATTCACACATCGCCATTATCGGGGCGCCGCTCGATCTCGGGCAGGGACGCCGCGGCGTAGATATGGGACCATCGGCCGTTCGCGTGGCCAACCTGAACGCGCGCGTGAGATCGCTGGGCTACGAAGTGGAAGACCTCGGCAACATCCGCGTGGAGCAGGCCGAGGCCTGGCCGGAAGGCGACCCGCAGGCGAAGTACCTGGCGCAGATCGCCGCCGCCTGCGAAGCGTTGGCCACGCAGGTAGAGCAGGCGCTCGCCGGCGGCAACGTTCCGCTGGTGCTGGGCGGCGACCATTCAGTAGCCATCGGCACGGTGAGCGGCGTTTCGCGCCACTTTCGGCAGCGCAACCAGCGCATCGGCCTGATTTGGCTGGACGCTCACGCCGACATGAACACGCCCGACTCCAGCCCGAGCGGCAACATCCACGGAATGCCGCTCGCCTGCCTGCTGGGCATGGGACCGGCCGAACTCACCGATATCGGCGGCTACCGTCCCAAGGTGGCGCCGGCCAACACTGTGATCGTGGGGCTGCGCGCGGTCGATCAGGCGGAAAAGGAATACGTGCATGCGTCCGGCGTGCACGCTTTCACGATGCGCGACATTGATGAGCGCGGCCTCGGGGCCGTCATGGAAGAGGCGATTCGAGCGGCTTCCGAGGGTACTGCCGGTTTCCACGTTTCGCTCGATATGGATTTCGTGGATCCCAAGGACGCGCCCGGCGTGGGCACGGCGGTGCGCGGGGGCGCGACTTACCGGGAAGCCCATTTGGCGATGGAAATGCTTTGTGATTCCCGCCTGGTGACATCGATCGAAGTGGTGGAAGTGAATCCTGTGATCGACGAGCGAAACCGTACGGCCGATCTCGCCGTGGAGTTGGTGATGTCCGGATTGGGAAAACGAATTCTATGAAACTACGGGTAGCCGTCGTTTACGGCGGCCGCAGCGGGGAACATGAGGTGTCGGTGCGCTCGGCGCGGTCCATCCTGGACGCGCTCGACCCGGCCAAGTACGAGAAACTCGAATACTTTATCGATCAGAGCGGCAAGTGGAAGCCGGAAGCCATTCGCCCGGAGCCGGGCGCGCACCCGGGAATCGACGTGATCTTTCCAGTGCTCCACGGCACGTTTGGCGAGGATGGCACGGTGCAGGGCCTCTTCGAGCTGGCGGATCTGCCATACGTAGGCGCGGGTGTGCTGGGGTCGGCCGTCTCGATGGATAAAGAGATGATGAAGCGTGTCTGCGCGGAACGTCTGTTGCCGGTGGTAGACTACGTCACCGTAACCCGGCAAAAGCCGGACGTGACCGAAGCCTGCCTCCGCCTGCCCTTCCCCATGTTCGTCAAGCCCGCCAACCTGGGTTCCTCCGTTGGCATTTCAAAAGTGCACCACCGCGCGGAGCTGGAAGCCGCCGTGGCGCTGGCCGCGCAATACGATCGCAAGGTGATCATTGAACGCGCCATCTTGGGGCGCGAGCTGGAATGCGCCGTGCTGGGCAACGAAGACCCGGTGGCTTCCCTGCCCTGCGAGATTCTGCCGTCGCGCGATTTCTACGACTACGACGACAAGTACCTGCTCGACGTGGCCAAGACCCAGGTGCCCGCCGATCTGCCGCCGGAGCAGACGGAAGAGCTGCGGCGCTTGGCCGTGGAATGTTACCGCGCGGTGGAGTGCGAAGGCATGGGCCGCGTCGATTTTTTGCTGGAAGCCGCCACCGGCAAGATGTATATCAACGAGATTAATACCATCCCCGGCTTCACCTCGATCAGCATGTATCCCAAGATGTGGGAGCACAGCGGCGTCAGCTTTTCCGCCTTGATCGACCAGCTCATCATCCTGGCGCTCCAGCGTCATACACAGAAGAAGGCCACCAGGTTCGCGCGGTAGCATGGTGCGCCCGATCCTCCGCATCACCGCGCTGTTCTGTCTTCTGGCTTCGCCTGCGATGACGCAGCCCAAGCATTACAGATGCCCGCGTGCATCATCGCCGATTCGCATCGACGGGCGCTTGGACGACGCGGCCTGGCGGAACGCTCCCTGGACAGACGATTTCGTCGATATTCAGGGCGCCGGCCATCCGCGGCCGCGTTTCCGCACGCGCGTCAAGATCCTGCGGGACGCCGAGTACTTCTACGTGGGTGCGGAACTGGAAGAACCGCAGGTCTGGGCCACCCTCACGGAGCACGATTCCGTGATCTTTCACGACAACGATTTCGAAGTCTTCCTCAACCCTTCGGGCAACGGCCGCAACTATTTCGAATTCGAGATCAATGCTCTCAACACTGGGTGGGATCTCTTCCTGCCGAAGCCCTACCGCGAAGGCGGCAGCGCCGACAACAGTTGGGAGATTCCCGGCCTGCGCACGGCCGTGTATGTGAACGGAACGCTCAATGATCCGCGCCGCCGCGACCGCGGCTGGAGCGTGGAGATCGCCTTTCCCTGGGCTGCCTTCGCCTCGCGGGCGCCGGTCAAAGCGCCGGCCCGCGGCGACCAATGGCGCGTCAATTTTTCGCGTGTGGAATGGCGCACTACGACCGAAGGCGGCAAGTACACGAAAGTGCCGCACCTGCCCGAAGACAACTGGGTCTGGTCGCCGCAAGGCCTGATCAACATGCACGTGCCGGACCGCTGGGGCTACGTGGAGTTCGCGGACACAAAGACACCACGATAGAATGAAGGAACGCCGGTCCGACTGATGTTTCGCTTCCTCGCCATCCTACTTGCGACCGCCCTCGCGCTGCCCGCCGCGGACTCGCTCGACAGCCAAATCAAAAGAGTGATCGAGGCCTTCGCCATCATCGAGCAGAATGCCGCCGCGCCGATTTCCTCCGAACAGGTTTTCTATCAGGGCGCCATTCCTGGGCTGCTGCGCAAGCTCGATCCCCATTCGGTCTTCTTCGATCCCAGCCAGTTCGACCAGCTCCGCAAGATGGAGGCGTCCACGCAGAAGGGCTTCGGCACGATCGTTTCGCTGTTGCCGGGGCGCGTCATCGTGCTGCAAACCCTGCCTGGCACGCCGTCGGCGAAAGCGGGGCTCGCGGCGGGCGATGAAATCGTGGGCATCAACGGGTATCTCATCAACCGCCTGGACCTCGACCAGCTTACCGAATTGCTCACCGAATCGCGCCAGCACCCGGCGCAGCTCGATGTCCGGCGGCCGGGCGGCAACGGGATTACGCGGATGGTGATGACCCCCGAAGACATGGAGACCCCGAGCGTCGACCGCACCTTCTTCATTGGCCCCGGCATCGGCTATATCCGGGTTGCCAGTTTCGACGAAAGGACCGGCAAGGACATCCGCCGCGCCATCGAAAAACTGGGCGGCGAGCATCTGGCCGGCCTGGTACTCGATCTGCGCAACAACCCGGGCGGGGTGGTGGCCGCGGCGCTGGAGACGGCTGCTCTGTTCCTCAAGCCCGGAGAGCAGGTTTTTACCATCCGCGGCCGCGGCGTTCCGGAGAAGGCGGAGACCGTCCCCGAAACGGCCTCGCCCTATGCCTTCAAACTCGTGCTGCTGGTCAACGAAAAATCGGCCAGCGCTTCGGAGATTGTCTCCGGTGCTTTGCAAGACCATGACCGCGCCACCATCGTGGGTGAAGTCAGTTACGGGAAGGGTTTGGTGCAGAGCGTCTTCACGTTAAGCCAGAACGCGGGCTTGGCGCTCACCACAGCGCTCTACTATACGCCCAGCGGCCGCTCCATTCAAAAGCCGCTCGATACCAGCCAGTTCGAACTCGCCGCCGCCACGGTCCACCCGAACAAGCAGCAGGAGTTTCACACCGACAAGGGCCGAACCGTAACCGGAGGCGGCGGGATTCACCCGGATTACCTGGTGGGCCCAGCGCCCCTGAACCGCTTGCGGATCGCGCTCGATGCCAGCGGATCCATCACTAGCTTTGCCACCGACTATTTGCAGCGCAACAAGGTGGACGCCGACTTCGAAGTGACATCGGCGATTCTGGACGAATTCGAAGCCTTCGCGGGCGCCCGCGGCATCCAGCCGAATATCGGCGAGTGGGCCGCCGAGTCCGATTTCCTGCGCGGCCGGATCAAGACGGAGATCTTCGATCAGGCATTCGGCGTGGAACGCGGCGACCAGGTGGAATTGCAGCGCGATCCCGTGGTTCTGAAGGCGCTCGAATTGCTGGGCGGATAATTCGCCACGCGTTCCCAGGCGGCCATAATACAATGTTGTTGGAGGGATGACCCGTGGCCACGTTGACGCCGCAAGTTCCTATATCGCTCGAGAACGAAAAAAACCCGTGGCTGGCCGCAGCCGCGCGATTCGACGAGGCCGCCATGCGGCTGAAGCTCGATGACGGCATGTGCAAGGTGCTGCGCACGCCCAACAAAGAACTCACAGTCAACATTCCCGTGCAACTGGACGACGGACGGATCGAAGTCTTCACCGGCTACCGGGTGCAGCATTCGCTCGCCCGCGGGCCGGCCAAGGGCGGCATCCGCTTCGCTCCCGATGTGACGCTGGACGAAGTGCGCGCACTGGCTTCCTGGATGACCTGGAAATGCGCGGTGGTCAACATCCCGTTCGGCGGGGGCAAGGGCGGAGTGATTTGCGATCCCAACTTACTCTCCGATATCGAGCTCGAAAAAATCACGCGGCGCTACACCGCCGAGATCATCGATTTTATCGGACCCGAACGCGACGTGCCGGCTCCCGACGTCAACACCAATGAAAAGATGATGGCCTGGGTCATGGACACTTATTCCATGCACATGCGGCATACCGTCACGGCGGTGGTCACGGGCAAGCCCATGGCGCTGGGCGGGTCGCGCGGACGCCCGGAAGCCACCGGCCGCGGCTGCATGATGGTTACGCAAAGGGCCCTGCAGGTGCTCGGCATCGCGCCGGAAGCGGCCCGCGTTGTAATTCAGGGTTTCGGCAACGTGGGTGGCATGGCCGCCAGGCTGATGGCCGCGGCGGGATTCAAAATCGTCGCGATCGTGGAGTACGACGGCGCCGTTTACAACCCTCACGGGCTCGACATCCTCGCGCTGCAGAAACACCGCAAAGAGACCGGCTCCATCACCGGCTTTTCTGGCGGCGAAGACATGGATAAGGCCGAGGGGATGTTCCTGCCCTGCGACGTCCTCATTCCAGCGGCTACTGAGAACGTCATCACTTCGCAGAATGCCGACCGCGTCCGCTGCAAGATTCTGTGCGAAGGCGCCAATGGCCCCACCACGCCGCTGGCCGACCTGGTGCTGGCGGAAAAGAACGTCTTCGTGATCCCCGACATTCTGGCCAACGCCGGCGGCGTGACGGTCTCCTATTTCGAATGGGTGCAGGATCGCCAGGGCTATTTCTGGAATGAGAAGCTGGTCAACGGCCGCCTCCAGGAAATCATGGACGAGAGCTTCGACGCCGTCGTGGAGTATGCCCGCGCGCATAAGGTCAACAATCGCATCGCCGCCTACATGCTGGCGCTCGACCGCGTGGCCAACGCCATCCGGCTGCGGGGCATTTACGCGTAAGACAGGGCGCGTCTGATGGCGTCCGACGCCTCCACGCCGCTCATGCGGCAATATAACAGCATCAAGCAGCAGGTGCCCGGGGCCCTGCTGATGTTCCGCCTGGGCGATTTCTACGAGCTCTTCTTTGAAGATGCCGTGGTGGCGGCGCGCGAGCTCGAAATCACCCTGACCGCGCGGAACAAGGAAAAAGGCAACGCCATTCCCATGTGCGGCGTCCCCTACCACGCCGCGGAGGGCTATGTCGCCCGCCTCATCCAGCGCGGATACCGCGTGGCCATTTGCGACCAGGTGGAAGATCCCAAGCTGGCCAAGAAACTGGTCAAACGCGAAATCACGCGCATTGTGACGCCGGGCACCGCCATGGACGCCAACCTGGTCCGCGCGCGAGAGAACAATTACCTGGCCGCCGTCGCACAAGCCGCCGGGCGCGCCGCGGTGGCGCACGTGGATCTCTCGACCGGCGAATTCCGCGTAACGGAAGTGGAACCGGCCGAGGTCGCGGGCGTCCTGGAACAACTGGGCGCGCGCGAAGTGCTCTTCCCCGGCGATCTGCCGCTGCTGGCCCAGGAGCGCTCCAGCCCGCGCTTCACGCGCACGGAGCTCGAAGAGTGGATCTTCACGGCCGACTATGCCGGCCGCACTTTGCGCGACCATTTCAAGCTGCTGACGCTCGATGGGTGCGGCCTGGCCAGCCGGCCGGCCGCCACCGGAGCTTCGGGCGCCATCCTGCACTACCTGCGCGACACCCAGCGCGCCGCCCTCGACCACCTGGACCGCCCCACCTTCTACGACCGCGCCGACTCCATGGTGCTCGACGCCGTCACCGTCCGCAACCTGGAACTGATCGAGCCGCTCTTCGCGGCCGACGCCGGTGGCCCGCAGCCCGAAGCCACCGTGCTCGCCGTGCTCGATCAAACTCTGACCGGAATGGGCGGCCGCCTGCTGCGCCAACGCCTGCTGCGCCCGTCCATGGACCGCGCCGAAATCGAGGAGCGCCTCGACGCAGCCGGCGAACTCTTGCAGCAGACCATTCTGCGGGCCGAACTCCGCAAGCAGCTTGGCGCCATCCTCGACCTGGAACGGCTCCTTGCCAAAATCACCTTGGGGTCGGCAGGCCCGCGCGACCTGCTGGCGCTCGGCCGGTCGCTCGAAAAGGTCCCGGCCCTCAAGCGATGCTTCGATACCCAGCAGGCGCTCCGCCTGCGCGCGCTGCACGAACGCCTCGACGAACTGCCCGACGTCACCAACCTGATTTTGGAAGCCATCTCCGATGAGCCGCCGCTCGCCATCGCAGATGGCGGCACCATCCGCACCGGCTATCACGCTGAGCTCGACGAGCTGCGCGACCTCAGCCTGAACGGCCGCCAGTACATCGCCCAAATTGAAGCCCGCGAGCGCCAGCGCACTGGCATCCAATCCCTCAAGGT
>PLZX01000367.1 GCA_003152325.1 Bryobacterales bacterium
GCCGAAGAGGCCGCGCTTTCGGCCGACCCGCGCATCACCAATTCCGAAGGGGCCTCCTTCGACTCCTACCTCAGCCGCCACATTTTCGCCAACTCGCGCGGCTTCGCGGGCGAGTACCGCAGCAGCTATTGTTCTATCTCGACGGCCCCGGTGGCCCGCGACGGCGAGAGCATGGAGCGCGATTCCTGGGACACCAGCTCGCGCCGCTTTGGTGGCCTCGAGGCGCCCGAAGCAGTGGGCCGCACGGCCGCCGCGCGCGCTCTGCGGCGGCTCCACGCGCGTAAGGTGGATACCCAGAAGGTGCCCGTGGTGTTTGAACCGCGCACTGCCCGGAGCCTGCTGGACCACATCTGCGATGCCGTCCACGGCATGGCGATTTACCGCCACGAATCGTTCCTCGCCGGGAAGCTGGGCGAGAAGGTGGCGAGCGACAACCTGACCATCGTGGACGACGCCACCATGCCGGGCCTCTTCGGCAGTTCGCCTTTTGACGACGAAGGCGTGCCATCCCGCCGCACCATGGTGATCGAGCGCGGCGTGCTCAAGAGTTACCTGCTGAACACCTACGCGGCGCGCAAGCTGGGGATGAAGACCACCGGCAACGCCTCGCGCGGACTGACCGGAAACGCCGGCATCGGGCACGGAAACTTTTTCGCGGAAAGCGGCGTCCAAACCCCGGAGCAGATGATCGCGGGAATTGCCAACGGGTTTTACGTGACCGAGCTGATTGGCTTCGGCGTCAACATCGTCAACGGCGACTATTCGCGCGGCGCAGCCGGATTGTGGATTTGCAACGGCGAGCTGGCCTACGCCGTTTCGGAAGTCACCATTGCCGGCAACCTGCGGGACATGCTGATGGACATTGAAGCGATTGGCTCCGACCTGGAGTTTCGTGGCTCCATCGCCGCGCCTACAATCAAGATGGGAGAAATGACCGTTGGCGGAAAGTAAAGCAGCCACTCAAGGAAAGAAGCCGCTGGCCATACCGCCGATGATGCTTGTCATCGCTTTAGTGGCCCTGGTTGGGCTGGCGGGCTTCTGGTATCTGGATCGCGTGTCCCGGCAGGCGCCCCCGGGCCCGCCTCCGCTCACCGGGCCGGCCAGAGAATACGTCAGGTTTCTCAAGTTCGTAGCCGCCGACGGGCAAACCGCCGAAGCCCCCGTGATGGAGGCCCACGAAAGCTACCTGAAGCAATCGGTGGTGGAGATTACGGGCAACATCCTGAACGCGGGCGACCGCGTGCTCAACTCGGTCGAGATCAATTGCATTTTCTACGATCCCTACGGCCAGATGATCCTGCGGGAACGCGTTCCGGTAATTACCAGGAAGATGGGAGGAGTGGCGCCGCGCGAGTTCAGGCCGTTCCGGCTAGCCTTCGACAGCGTTCCCGATAGCTGGAACCAGATGATGCCGCAGATGGTGATGGCCGGAATCGACTTCCGGTAGGCGATTGGCTACTGTTTTTGTTTCTTGATCGTCATCTCCCCGGCCAGGTCCATGCCTGCATCGTTGGTGGTGGTGAGTACAATCTCATCGCCCTTGATGGTCCCTTTGCTGGTGAACTTCACGACCCCGCCGCCCATGTCCACCTGCAGGAAGAAGGAGATTTTGTCGCCTTCCACCTTGCCTTCCTGAATTTCGATTGGGTCGGTGTGCCCGGTAACACTTCCGGTCAATTTCGTCCCATCCTGCTTGAATGTGTAAGTGAGGGCGAAGTCGCCATTGGGCGAGGAAACGTTGCCCGTCCAGACACCGGTAACATCCGCTGCCCAGGCTGCGATACCAGTGAGGAGCAGGAGCATGGCGCAAGTGAAGAGAGTTCGTCTTTGCATGGAATGATTGTACCCTTCGCCATCCTGGTACGCTAGTCTGGAGTCATGTGGAAAGGCTTTGGCGGCTCCTGGCGGCGATTCGGGCTGATCGAGAAAGCCTTTCTCGTTTTGCTGACCGTCTGGCTGGCGCTGTATTTTTCCGGCATCTCATCCCTGACGCAATCGCTGGTAGGACTGGTAGCCTTCTTTCTGGGCCTGGCGGTGTCGTTTCGGGTGGCCCGCCGCGGCATGCGCAAGGCCATCTGGCGGCTCCGCAACCGGCTTATTGCGGCCTACCTGTTCATCGCGGTGGTTCCCATCGTCCTGATCCTGACCCTGGTGGGGTTTGCGGGATGGGCGGTGATCGGGCAGATGGCAGTTTACCTGGTCAACACGGAACTGAATCATCGCGAGCAGGCCCTATTAAACCAGGCGCAGGCTCAGGCGAGCTTACCCTCCAGAGATCCGTCCACTTCGATGAACCGCATGGCCTTCCTGACGCGCCGGGCCTTCCCTAATTTCGAAATGTTGGCCACGGGCGAGCACGAGTTACGAGTCCCCGCCGAGACGACCCTGAACCACCCGTCTTCCGAGTGGAAGCAAGCGTCCGGTTTGATTCTCAAGCAAGAAGGAAAAAGCCAGCGGCTGTACGCTTGGGCACATGTCCCGACGAATAGCGAGCATGTCCCGCCGAGTGTTGAAGAGGTCACGGTGCTCGCGCCCATCACGCAGGATCTGCTCAGCACCCTGGTGAGCGGACTCGGGGACGTCAATTATGTGCCCCTGCACGAATCCAGCCTGGTGGTGGTGCCGGGGCACGCGCACAAATCTCATATTCCCGCGGCTCGCAATAGCCTGGACTTTCCGCTCACCGGTTTCTACCCGATTGAGATCTCCACCTGGGAGTCGCCGAACACCAAGCGGCAACTCGTTCTGACCGTCAGCACGCGCATTTCGGCGGTCCTCGGCACGGTCTTCCAGAAAGTCGACTGGGCGGAGATGGCGTTGACCGGCTTCATCGTAGTGGGAGTTCTTTTCTTCATCGTGGAAATGGCTTCGCTGGTCGCGGGAGTTCAACTGAGCCGCACGATCACCGGAGCGGTGCACGAGATTTACGAGGGCACGCAGCACGTCAAGGAAGGCGATTTCTCATATCGCATCCCGGTTAAGGGGAACGACCAGCTTGCGGAACTCGGCAATTCGTTCAACACGATGACGGAAAACCTTGGGCGCCTCATCATCGTGGCCAAGGAAAAAGAGCGCCTGGAATCGGAGCTGGCCATCGCGCGCGAAGTGCAGAACCAACTCTTCCCCAAGGATGTCCCGTTCACCAAGACGCTGGAGCTGAAAGGCGTCTGCCATCCCGCGCGCATGGTTTCCGGCGATTACTACGACTTCATGGCGCTGCCCAACGACTCGCTGGCCTTCGCCATCGGCGACGTGGCCGGCAAGGGAATCTCGGCAGCCCTGCTGATGGCCACCATTCAATCCACCATGCGCACCCAGCTCTCCGGCTCAAACGGAAGCTGGCAGCCCCATTCCACGGCCTACATGGTGGCCAATCTCAATCGCCTGCTCTACGCCACCACGGCCCCCGAAAAATACGCCACGTTCTACTTCGCGATGTACAACGAAGCACTGCATACTCTGACCTACACCAACGCCGGCCATCTCTCTCCGATGCTGGTGCGCGATGGTAACCTAAGCCTGCTGGAACCCACCGGCACGGTAGTGGGCGCTTTCGCCTCCGCGACATATGAAGAGAAGACCGTCAGCCTGGAGCACGGCGACATGCTGGTGGCGTATACCGACGGTATTGTGGAGCCCGAAAACGCCTACGGAGAGATGTTCGGCGAGGAGCGTCTCCAGGAACTGCTCGTCAAATACGCGCGGACGGATTCGTCGGAAATCATCGCGCGCGCCATGGAAGCCGTGGTCCAGTGGACCGGCGAGGGAGAATTGCAGGACGACATGACGATGGTGGTGGCGCGCCGCATATGAAGGTTCTCACCGCAGTTGAGATGCGCGAAGTGGACCGCCGCACCGTGGAGGCCGGCATTCCCGGCATCGTGCTGATGGAGAACGCCGCCCACCGCGTGGTGGAGTTCCTGGCCGAGCGCTTCGCGCCGCTTTCCACGCAGCGCATCGCGATTCTGTGCGGCAAAGGCTCGAACGGCGGCGACGGCCTGGCCATCGCCCGCCAGATCTTCACGCGTTTCCATCCGCGGGCTCTCCACGTTGTGCTGCTGGCCGCGCCCGGGGAATTGAAGGGAGACGCCGCGGCCAATTTGCGTATGCTGGAAGCTTGCGGCTGCCCGCTCGAGCTTGAGATTTCCGCGGAGGCGCTCACCGCCACGCTGGTGGTGGACGCGTTGCTAGGCACGGGCATCGCCGGGGCGGCCGCCGGCCGGATGCTGGAAGCCATCCGCGCAATCAACCGCGGCTTCCCGTTGGCGAAGGTTGTGGCCGTGGATATCCCCTCCGGCATGCCCGCCGATTCCGGCGAGCCCGCAGGCGAATGCGCGCGGGCAGATGCCACGGTGACGTTTACGGCGCCCAAGATAGCGCACGTGCTGCCGCCGAATTGCGACCAGGTGGGCGAGCTGCGGGTCGGCGCGATCGGCAGCCCGCCATCGTTGTACGAGGACGTCTGGCTGGCGCTGCTAGAGCCCTCGATGTTTCGCGATCTGCTGGCGCCGCGCCCGCGCAGCGGCCACAAGGGAACTTTCGGCCACGTGCTGGTGGTAGCCGGCTCGCGTGGCAAAACGGGCGCCGCCGCCATGGCTGGCCTGGGTGCGCTGCGCGCCGGCGCCGGGCTCGTAACAGTGGCCTCGGCGTCGAGCGCTATCGCCGAAATTTCTTCCCACGCGCCCGAATTGATGACCGAGCCGCTCGCCGAGACCTCGATTGGCTCCATCGCTCTCAACGCGCGCCTGGAGCCGCTGGCCGAAGGAAAAACGGTGATTGCGATGGGACCGGGCCTGGGCCGTCACCCTGACATCGACATGCTGGTGTCCTCCGCAACCGAACGCTTTCCACAACCCATGGTGCTCGACGCGGATGCGCTGACAAGCCAGATCGCCGNNGGCCTTTCTACCGCCGCGATTCAGAAGGATCGGGTAGGCGCCGCGCGCGCTTTTGCCACCGCGCGCGCCGTCACGCTGGTGCTCAAAGGCGAGCGCACCATCATCGCCTTTCCGGACGGCAGCGTTTGGATCAACCCCACGGGCACGCCGGCGATGGGCACCGGCGGCACCGGCGACGTCCTCACCGGCATGATCTCGGGCTTCCTGGCGCAATTCCCGGATCGCCCCAAGGAAGCCGTGGCCGCCGCCGTCTACCTGCACGGACTGGCGGGTGAAGTGGGCGCCCGGGCGGTGGGCGAGAAGTCTCTCATCGCGACGGATTTGCTGAAGTATCTGTCCGACGCGGTCAGTCTGGCGGCCNNGGCAAGACCACCCTCGCCAAGGGCATCGTCAGCGGCTTGGGCGCCGCGCCGGCCGACGAAGTTTCCAGCCCGACGTTCACCCTGATCCACGAATACGGCGAGGGCCGCGCTTACCACGTGGATCTCTACCGCCTGGACGAGCCCGCGCAGCTCGCCACGCTGGGGCTCGAAGATCTGTTCGACGGCGACGCGCCGGTCCTGATCGAGTGGGGCGAGCGCTTCCCCGCCCTGCTGCCTGAGCGGCGAACCGAGATCCGCATCCGCTCGGACGGCGCGGACGAAAGAGAAATCCAAATCGAGCACCTCTCATGATCAAACAACCTTGGGCCCTCATTCTGGGGGCCAGCAGCGGATTCGGCGAGGCTACGGCACTCGAACTGGCCCGCGCCGGCATGAACATCTTCGGCGTCCACCTCGACCGCCGCGACAAGCTGGGCCGCATCGTCGAGCTGCAGCAGAAGATCCACGAGTTCGGCCGCGAGTCGGAGTTCTTCAACATCAATGCGGCGCTCGACGATAAGCGCCGCGAGGTCATGGACCAGATCGCGAAACGCCTGGCCGAGCCGCCCGGCGGCACCCTGCGCGTGCTCCTGCACTCGCTGGCCTTCGGGGCCCTCAAACCTCTGGCCGGCGCCGAGGAAGTCGCCGGCCGCCACCAGATTGAACTCACGGCCGACGTGATGGGCCACTCGCTGGTTTACTGGGTGCAGGACTCGCTCACCGCCGGCCTGTTCGACCGCGGCACGCGCATCTTCGCCATGACCAGCGTGGGCTCGACACGCGTAATTCCGCAGTACGGTCCGGTGAGCGCGGCTAAGGCCATCCTCGAATCGCACATCCGCCAACTGGCGGTGGAACTCGCCCCCGCCGGCATCACCGCCAACGCCATCCTCGCCGGCGTGACCGATTCCAATGCGCTGCGCCAGATTCCGGGCCACGAGAAAATCATGGAGATCGCCCGCCTGCGCAATCCGCACCACCGCCTCACTCTACCGGAAGACGTTGCCCGCACCATCGCCGCGCTGTGCCACCCCGCCACCTACTGGCTCACCGGCAACACCCTGCGGGTGGACGGCGGCGAAAGCGTCGTAGGATGATGGCATGACCGACAACTCCCTGGACTGCCTCGATCTGCTCGAATCGACGCCGGCGATGCTGCGCGACCTGATGAGCGAAATTTCCGAAGACGACGCCCGCTGGAAGCCGGCGCCCGATCGCTTTTCGATCGCCGAGGTGCTGGCGCATCTTTCGCATTCCGAAGGCCACTGCTATCGCGCGCGGCTCGACCGCTTTCTCAGCGAGGAATTGCCCGAGTTCGAACCCGATGACGCCAGTTTCTATTACGACCTCTATCGCCAGGCCAATCCGCAGGATTCCTTCGACCATTTCGAGGAGCAGCGCGAGACCAACGTGGAGTTCATGCGCACCCTGCCCCACTCCGCCGGCGATCGGCGCGCCCTGCATCGCGAAGCCGGTGAGATCACGCTCTCGCAGATGCTCCACGAATGGGCAATGCACGACCTGGGCCACATCCGGCAGGTGGCCGAACTGGTGCGCGCGCGCCGCTACCTGCCCGGCGCCGGTGCATTGGGGCGGGGCTACAAGCTGAATCCCTGACGGGGCTACTCCTTGCGGTAATGGTTATTCTTCGAAAACACGAACGCCACAAATCCCGCCAGGATCAAAAACGGCGGCGCACCCAGGATCAGGATGCCCCAGTTCAGCACGTGCGAACGCGCTTCGCTCTGCGCGTGCGCGGTGCGGTAACACATCACGCACTGCGCCCCCACCGGCAGCGTCAGCGCCAGGAACAGAGCCGGAACTAACAATAGCCGTTTCAAAATGGCCTCATGTGCGGAATGCGCGTGGCGTCGCCGAGGAAAGTCAGCATCAGGATGATGCAGAAAATCAGCATGGGGAACAGCGTTAGGAACAGGCTCAAACGCTCAAATTTCAAGTGCATGAAGTAGGCGATGATCAGCGCCGCTTTGACGATGGACAGGCCTAGCAGCGCGGTCAGCATGATGAGGGTCGGCACCTGCTCGTAGGCCAGCAGGACTTCGACGCCGGTCATGGCCAACAAGGCGATCCAGACCTTGGCAAATGTGCCGGTGGTGCCGCCAACGTGAATTTCTTCGATGTGCTCGCTCATGGGTTCGCTCCTATCCGACTCTGGCCGACATGAGGTAGACCAGGGGGAAGATAAACATCCACACCAGGTCGACGAAGTGCCAATAGAGGCCGCTCACTTCCACGTCCTCCGCTTTAAACTTGCCCCGCGCGATACCCACCGCGACGATCGTCAGGTAAATGAGCCCGCAGATCACGTGAGTCATGTGCAGGCCGGTCAGCGCGAAAAAAGTGCCGCCAAACAGCGGGACGCCCCAGGGATTCTTGAAAGGCGTCACGCCCTCTACGTTGATCAGCTTGAGCCACTCACTCATGTGCAGGACCACAAAGGCCCCGCCGCCGACCATGGTTGCCAGGATCCAGCGCACCGTGGCTTTGCGATTGCCGTGGTTCATGGCATGCACCGCCATCACCATGGTGAGACTGCTCGATAGAAGGCAGAACGTCATCACCGTGGAAAAAATGATGGCCGGCGAAAAGTCGAACGGCTTGGGCCAGTCCGGATTGGTGACGCGGCTGTATGTATAGGCGAACAGCATCGCCGAAAACGTCAGCGAATCCGAAATGATGAACAGCCACATCCCGAACTTCTTCGAGTTAGTCGCGTAGGGCGACCTTCCGCCTTCCCACAGCGATGGTGCGGCGCTGGCTTGCGACGACATCCCTTACCCCCAAACGTAGAATAGGACCATCAGGAACAACCACAGGCCATCCAGAAAATGCCAGAAGATGGCGGTCACGTCGATGGCGGTGCGCTTGGCGGGACCAAGCCGTAGCCGCAGCGCCTGCACATCCACGTACACCAGCGCCGCCACTCCGCCGATCAAGTGGAAGGCGTGCGCCGCCGTGAAGACATAAAAGAACGAACTGGCCGGATTGGTGGAGATAAAAACGCCGGCCTGCTTGAGTTGATACCAGGCGGCGGCCTGTCCCGCCAGAAACAGAACGCCCAGCGCGGTCGCGGCACTCCACCAGAAATTGAACTTGCCCCGATCGCCGGCCTTCAGCGCGCGCCGCGAAAAATCCAGCACGAAGCTCGATGCCAGCAGGATGGCGGTATTGAGGAACAGGATCGGCGGGTAATGCACGCCGGTCCAATCGTCCATATCGGAGAGGCCCCGCCGCACCACGAAGGCGCTGGTGAAGGCCGCGAAGGCCATGGTACTGGCCGCCAGCAAGACGAACAGGCCGGTAAAGGAAGCGGCCCGGCTGGCGCCACGGCCGGCGCCGCCGCCGTCTCCGCCACCCCATCCCGTATCGATGGGAGGCGGCGGGCCATGCAAGATGTCGTGCGTCAAAGAAGCGGGCATAGCCATATAGATGCGCTAATCCCCCGAAGGAAGCGGCGCCGGGTCGGTCTGCATAATAAAATCCTGGGGCGCGCCCGGCACACTGTACTCATAGGCCCCGTGATACACCACTGGGTGCACGCCGCCGAAGTTATCGTGCGGTGGCGGCGAAGGGACGGTCCATTCGAGCGTGGTGCAGTTCCACGGATTGGCCGGGGCCTTCGGACCCTTGATCCAGCTCCACACCAGGTTGACCAGGAAAATCAGTTGCACGGCGGCCGTGAAATAGGCCGCGTAGGTCATGAACTGGTGCACCGGAATCAGTTTTGCCAGGTATTCCACGTTGGTGAAATCGGCGTAGCGGCGCGGGTTGCCGGCGATTCCCACCATGTGCATGGGGGTGAAGATGCAGTACACGCCAATGAACGTGCAGTAGAAGTGGATCTTGCCGAGCGTCTCATTCATCATCCGGCCGAACATCTTGGGGAACCAGAAGAACGTGCCGGCGAACATTCCGAAGATGGCCGCCACGCCCATGATCATGTGGAAGTGGCCCACCACGAAATAGGTGTCGTGGAAATACAGGTCGAGGGCCGGCTGGCCCAGGAAAATGCCGCTGACGCCGCCCGTCACGAACAGCGAAACGAAGCCCAGCGCGAAGAGCATGGCGGTGGTGAAGTGGATCTTGCCGCCCCATAGAGTGCCAATCCAATTGAAGGTCTTGATGGCCGACGGCACGCCGATGGCCATGGTCAATGTGGCGAAGGCCATGGCCGAATACGGGTTCATCCCGCTCATGAACATGTGGTGGCCCCATACCAGAAAGCCCAGGAAGCCGATGCTCAGGATGGCATAGACCATCGCCTTATAGCCGAAGACCGGCTTGCGCGAGAAGGTGGAAAGCAACTGCGACGTCACTCCCATGCCGGGCAGGATCGCGATGTAGACCTCCGGGTGGCCGAAGAACCAGAACAGGTGCTGCCAGAGAAGCGGGGAACCACCCTTGTGGTTCGCGATGATGTGATCGTTGATCAACATGCCGCCGGGGAGGAAGAAACTGGTGCCGGCCTGGCGGTCGAGAATCAGCAATACGCCGGCGGCAAGCAGCACGGCAAAGCCCAGCAGCGCGAGGATGGCGGTCACCAGCCAGGTCCAGCAGGTGAGCGGCATGCGCATCAGGCTCATGCCCTTGCATCGCAGGTCGACGACGGTGGCGATAAAGTTGATGGCTCCCATCAGCGAGGCTCCGCAGAAAATCGCGATGCTCACGATCCACAGCGTTTGGCCTAGTCCTTCGCCCGGACCGGTCAACGGGCCCGCGCCGCTTAAGGGGGGATACGCGGTCCAGCCGGCCAGCGGGGCGCCGCCTTGCACGAAGAAGGCCGAAACCATCACCACCAGTGCCACAAACGTGGTCCAGAACGACATCATGTTGAGAACCGGGAAGGCCATGTCCTCGGCGCCGATCTGGATGGGCAGGAAGTAATTGCCGAATCCGCTCTGCGGCACGGTGGTCAGCACGAAGAACACCATGATGGTGCCGTGCATGGTCATCAGCGACAGATACAGTTCCGGCGTCATCACGCCGCCCGCGGCCGCCGTCGGCCAAAGCTTGCCGATCCACGCCACGGAGACACTCGGGTTCACCATGTGGAATCGCATCAGCAGCGACAAGCTCATACCGATCAGAACCGAGAACAGCCCCAGTAGGTAATACTGGATGCCGATCACTTTGTGGTCCAGGCTGAAAACGTATTTCCAGATGAAGCTTTTGGGCGCATGTTGCGCCGCATGGGCTGGAGAAGACATAGATTACCTNNTCATCACCTGCATGGTGGTGCGCATTTGAAAATGGCCCAGCCCGCACAGTTCCGAGCAAGGCACCTCGTAGATGCCGATTTTGTCGGCCTGGAAGTGAATGGGAATCTCCATGCCCGGAACGATGTCCTGCTTCATGCGAAGTTCCGGAACAAAAAAATTATGGATGACGTCACGTGAGTGCAGAAGCAACTTGATGGACTTGCCGGCCGGTACTTTCAGCGAAGCGCTCAGAATGTCGTCTTTGCCTGCCGGGTCCTTCGGGTCAAGCCCGAAGGGATCGCCGTTGGCGTCGTTGACCAGGTGCAGGTCGGTGTGGCCGAACTTTCCATCCGGGCCTGTGTAGCGGAAGTTCCAGGAGAACTGTTTGGCCATGACCTCGATGGGGATGGCATCAGGCGGAGCCTCGTCGAAATGCACACCCGCCCAAATCTTCGTTCCCATCACCACCAGGCCCAGAAATAGAATGGCCGTGGCGCTGGTCCAGAGCGTCTCAAGCGCGTTATTCCCGTGAGAGTGGGAAGCCTTTCCGCCATCGTCGCGGAACTTTGCAATCACATAGCCCAAGGCGAACTGCGCCAGCGTGAAGACGATTCCCACCACGATCAGTGTGCGCATGAATTGCGCATCATAATCCATTCCGTGCTGATTGATGGGCGGCGGAAACCACCATGTCTTGGCTGCAAAAAAGTAAACAATCCCAACCGTCAGAACCCAAATGATGGGTGCAAGCAGCATCCCGGAAACCCTCCACGAACCCAACCCTCTTCTATAGTCCGAGGTTGAGCAACCTTATCACAGCCGATCCGGGAGGTGCAACTCGTTTTCTGATTTCGGCCGGNNTGGGTTCGTTTGGTATGGCGGGGGTGCGCCGGAATCGGCACTGCGCGCGAGCCCGGTTGGTCCGCGAGGCCGGAATGCGTTTGAGTGATGACGACATAGGGTTCTTCTCCAATTCCAGGTTAGCAGGGGCGAGGCAAGCAAAACCGCGCAAGTGGTTGATTCCACTTGGAATAATACTTGTGACCGTAAGGGTTGCCGTCCCCTGGTTCCGCCAGACATTGGCTCCCCTCTCTCAACCATCTTGGGGTTTCCGGCGGCCATACCCCGGCTTGGCGACGGTGCCACCTGCAAATGATGTCGTGCTCACCAGCCCGCTGTTCGGCGGCAAGGAGGGCAAGGACGCGCAGACGCGCTTCGCATACAAAACGGGCGCCACCTGCTCTTCCTCCAGCACGTGATCGACAGCCTGAAGCCGGGCGGCCGATGCGGCATGGTGCTCGATGAGGGAGTGCTGTTCCGGAATAACGAAACTGCTCTCGTTCAGACCAAGAAGAAGCTGCTCGATGACTGCGATCTGTGGTGCATCGTGAGCCTTCCGGGCGGTGTATTCACCGCGGCGGGCGCCGGCGTGAAGACGAACCTCCTCTTCTTCACAAGAGGTGGCCCCACGGAGAGCATCTGGTACTACGACCTGTCGGATATCAAAGTCGGGAAGAAGAAACCGTTCACGATCGACAAGTTCGAGGACTTCTTCCGGTTGTTGCCGGATCGGGCAGGGAGTGAAAAAAGTTGGACCGTCACGCGCGCCCAGATCGAGGCCAAGAACTACGATCTCAAAGGCGGTGAATCCGAACGCGAAGGTGGAACAGGATCAGCGCACGCCGGCGGAACTGCTAGACATCGTCGAGGCGAAACAGAAGGAGATTGCCCACCTGATCGCGGCGCTGCGCCAGTGAGGACGAGCAACGATAATGGGCGGAGCGCCCATCAACGTCTTACCCTGTAAGGTACTGCGCGAAATTCTGCTCCCGCGTTCGGGCCCTGCTCGGGTCCTCAGGGTGATTGCCGATCCATGCGGTGGATACCGGAGCATGGCCGCCCTCATCAAAATTCGGAGTTTGGTAGCCCCGAATGCTCCCCGTGACAGGCGTCGATCCAGCATCGGAGTTCTTAGACGACCTACGGAAGTGAGGTTCCGCATGCGGTAACCTGGAGTACGGTCGAAAGCGCTATTTGGCGAGGGTGAGGATTTTGGCACCGATCCCAATGCCCTTGGCGATTGTGTTGATGATCGTGCCGAGGTCGTCGGCCCGGGCAATCATCGTGGTGATGTTGTCCTGGATCGTCGTGAGGTCACTGACGAGCGTGCCGAGTTGCGCGTCGTTGGTCCGGAGGGGTTGATTGACGGCATCGTTCCACTGCTGGACGGCTCGCGCATACGATCCCTTGATTACGGTACGCTCGGCCTCCGTCGAGCACCGCGCAAGGAGATCATCGAGATGTTCCTCGATCTGGTGCTTCTGTCGGTAGAGCGCGTCGATGATCTCGTTGGTTGTCATGGTTTGGCCTTCGCGAGTGCGTCATGCTCGGTGAGGCATGCCGTGGCATGGCTGGTTGCGTTCTCCAGGTCCAAGAGTGAGACGGTGGCGCCCTTGTTGATTGCGGTCGTAATCGTGTCGAGGGCGTTGAGGAGAAGGCGTGTCTGTACGGTCGCGCAGGTCCACGCGAGCTTCTGACGTTCGGCACTGATGACTGCAATCGCGAGGCCCGCCGCCTTGCCGGCGTCGTCCGTTGGGGCGTCGATCGTGAGGCCGAGGTGGAGGCTGGGGAGGAGACTGCCCGGATTCGTGAGTTTTCGCTTGGCGAGTGCCTTGAGGAGGCTGGTGGCGGTGTCGGCGCGGTCTGCTTGGACGCTCGTATACGTTCGTTCCTCGGCCTCGAAGATCGTGCGCAGACCCGTCGTGATCGTGCCAAGCGCGCCGAGTGCGCGTTTGAAGTCGTGGTCTCGCTGAAGGTTCGCGATGGTCGCGGCAGCCGTTCCGAGTTGGTCGCTCGGGACCGTCGCCCCGCCTGGCAGGTTCGGGATACCTTTGATGGCCTCGCCGAGTGCCTGGCCAGCACTCGTGACGCTGCCGAGTCCCTTGGGGTCACGGAGGATCTCGAGTCGCTGGTACACGAGGACCAGGGTGTGCGCGACCTCCGCCCGTCGACGAAATGCAAGCAGGCGCTCCTCGTATTGCTCCCCATTTGGTGCGGCGATCTCAAGGAGCGCGTTATACACGCCTTGGTTCTCCCACCCATCCAACGTCACGGACATGAGGGTGTCGTAGTACGTAGCTAGCGTTGTGCTCGCATCGACCGCGTCCGTCAGGAGGCGGTCCGCCTGCGGCACCCGTCCGCAACAACTCAGGATGACGACCAGTACCGCGGCGGGGGCCGCGCGGCTAAGAATGCTCGATCGTCGGTCGGTGGTCATCGCGCGATTATTGTACCATTCCCGCTGAGCGTGCACCCTCGATGCAATGTCAGCGATAGTGACCGCCAAATGGCCGTGGCATTGACTTCGGCCTTGTCTCGAAAGACTCTCGTGGACCCGCCATCTGCAGCCAATGGGACCGTAAGACTTTGCGCTGTCCGGAGAGTTCTGCTAAGTGTCAATGCCGGGAGTAACGACAACTATGCCTGAGGGAAGGCTCTTGCTGACCATCACCGGTGTCCTTGGTGATCCAGTAACGGAACCAATTGATGTGTTTCTCAAGAACCAAACGCTGAGTGATTCGCCCGCCCTACCTCAGTTCGACCTAAGCAAGCCCACGTTTCTGTCAGGTCTCAATGTGTCCCCAAACGGGACGTACAGCATCGAGATTGACGCACTCTCATACCACACGGTCAGCCGATTCATCACCATTCCGCCGAACGGAAACGGGAACCTGAGCCTGTTGCTGCCGGTCAACCCGAAGAAAGTGCTCCGTGTCGACTTCCCCGCATACAATAACGTGCTCGGTGATGCGCGGACGCTGCTGGAGCGCAGTCCCAACGTCTTGAACTTTGCAGGAATCACGGGGAACGCGCTGTATGACCAACTGGATGCCTTGCGCAAGGCCGGCTTCCTCAACCTCGTCGCGAAAGCCAACCGGACGCGATTCACGACCCAGCAAGGAGCGCCGCGATCGGTCCTCTCGTACATCCAAGAACTTTCGGAACTCCGGCAGGATCGTTTCTTCGCGGTCATCCCCAACGAACTTCGCTCGGAGACGATCAACAGCGCGAACGGCACACTGTTCCATGAGGTGAGCGAGGCACTTCACGACCCGCCGGCCGGGTTCACGCGAGACCGCAGTTTCAAGACGCTCGACCATTACGGGAACCTCCAGCTCTCGTTTTTCACAAGCACTGACGGGCGGTGCGCCGTTGACATGGATATCGACGACGCGCAAGGATTCGACCACTTGTTCCAAGTCGTCGGAAACCTCTTCGGGGGACCAACACACCCCTACAACATCCACGAAATCCTCATCGCCAGCCAAGAACTCGACCCCGGCTACCGACTGATCATTCACGAAGCAGCGGCGGCGAAGCCCGTCAGCACCAAAAGCGCGGATGAAGCGCACACGTAAGGTGGCGGGTCGACTATCCGACCCCACCGTTGTACGCAACACGAACAGGATCTCCGGGGGGGGATGAAGGGACGGGCTACTCAACCCCCGATCTACTCAGCGGCCGGCGTTCGGGAGTTGAGTAGCCCGTCCCTGAAATACCCGAAAAGCTTGAAGCACGCGTAGATTCCGTTCGGGAACTCAACATCGCGTGTGGTGCTGTTCAGGCCCGTGGCCGACGCCTCCGTAATACCATCCTCAAGAAAGCCTTCGAAGGCAAACTCGTGTCCCAAGACCCCAACGACGAACCCGCATCCGTCCTGCTCGAACGCATCCGCGCCACCCGCGCGCACACACCCGCGCGCCGCGCCCCGCGTAAACGCTTCCCTGAGGTTAGTGCATGACGTTCTCCGCCGGGGTGCACTACATAAGAGTGGAATCGCCGGCGTGCGTTATCGTTTGACCTTTGGTACCGCCAGCGGTACCATATATGCAATATATGGCAAACGCAGCGAAGATCCTAAACAGAATGCGGAACAACCCGCGCAACTGGCGGATTGAGGATCTCAAAGTGGTTGCCCAGCACTTCGGGATCAGTTACCGGCAGCACGGAACCAGCCATGTTGGTTTCAGGTTCCCGGCTGGAACGCTTCCGGTGCCCGCGGCTAGGCCGATTAACCCGGTGTACCTTCGGCAGTTCGTAGCTCAGGTGGATGACCTGCAGAGCAGGGAGGAAACGAAATGAAGCGCGACGACCTTAAGCTCGACCAGTACCGGTTCACGGTTCGCCCCATGACGGACGAAGAGGGTACGGGCTACCTGATCGAGTTTCCCGATGTTCCTTTGTGCATGTCGGACGGCGCAACAGTGGAAGAAGCTATCGTAAACGGCCGGGATGCACTGAAGTGTTGCCTGCTGACGATGAAGGAATTCGGCGATCCCATCCCAAAGCCCGGTTCCTCGGGAGTTGCCAGCGGACAGTTCAGGCTGCGCGTCCCCAAGACGGTACATGCGCGGCTTACCAGTCGCGCCGAGCAGGAAGGCGTCAGCTTGAATACGCTGGTAACGGCAATGATCGCCGAGGGCCTTGGCAAGCGCAGGGCAAGCTGACGCACCTGTCAACCTCCGCGCCTCGGTTCCTGGCACTATTTCCCCACGCGGCGCTCCCAGCGCGACTCGGCACTGGTAGTTTGGGATCGGGAGGATCGAGGAATCCGAATGCGCCTTGCAATGGAGGCACACGCCCGCCGTGGGCACAGGGAACGCGAACTATAATACCCAGCGTTACACTAGGTGGCGCGGTGCGAATACTCCAGGACCAGACCTTCGCCCGGTTTGCGAGGAAGGCTGGCATCCGAACTGCTAACCTACGACGACAAAGCATTAGCGCGGGCGATCGCGTCGGGAACATTGATGGAGGTAAGGTGCGATGGGCAAGCAATACAGTAGTCCGCTAATGGCTTCGATCCAGGAAAACAGGGAAGCCTGAACTGCGTGGACTGCACCCCAAAATTGAGACACGGAAACTAGGGACAGTCCCATACTATGACCTGCCCCGGAACTTGAGACAGCCTGTAAGTTGAGACCCAGCCGTGGCGAGAAGGGCATCTGCCAGGGGCGGTATCTCCGGCAGGTCCTGCGAATTCGCTTAAGAGGCTTTCTCCTGAGCGTAGGCTTCGTACTCTTCGTAGGGGCCCTTGAAGTCTTCGATGCGTCCACCCTCGAAATGCCAGATCCGCGTGGCCACTTCCTCGATCAGGTCATGATCGTGCGTCACCAGCACCACGGTTCCCGCGTACTTTTGAAGGGCGATGTTGAGGGCGTTGATCGACTCCAGATCCAGGTGATTCGTGGGTTCGTCCAGCACCAGGAAATTGGGCTTCTGGAGCATCAGCCGGCAGAAGATCAACCGCGCCGCCTCGCCGCCGGAGAGGGCATCGGTCGGCTTGAGGGCGTCCTGGCCGCTGAACAGCATCTGGCCAAGCAGACCGCGCAATTCCTCCTGGGAGGCCTGCGGGTCGAACTCGTGCAGCCACTCGATAGCCGTTGTCCCGCGCGTGATGGAATCGGAATGGTCCTGGGCGAAGTAGCCCACGGCCACTTCGTGACCCCACACCACAATTCCCGTGTCCACGTCGAAGTGCCGGTCGGCATCCTCGATGAAGCCGGTGGCGCTCCGGACCAGCGATTTCAAGAGCGTGGTTTTCCCCGCCCCGTTGCGGCCCATCAGCGCGATCTTCTCGCCGCGCGAGACGCTGGCGGTGAAGCCGTCGATCACGGTCAACTCGTCATAGCTCTTCGCCAGCCCCTTGACCTCCAGCGGATGCCGGCCCGAGGGACGCTTCATGTCAAAACGGATGTAAGGCCGCTGGATATTCGACCTCGCCAGCTCCGAGGTCTGTAATCGCTCCACTTCCTTTTTGCGCGACATCACCTGGCTCGACCGCGTGCCGGCCGAAAAGCGCGCGATGAATTCGTTCAACTGCGCGATCTTCTTTTCGCGCTGCGCGTTCCCTGCCTCGATGGTGGAGCGGACCTGCGTCTTGGCCAGCACCATGTCGTCGTACCCGCCGGTATAGGCGATCACCGTNNTCCTGCAGCCAGTGGACCGATTCCAGGTCGAGGTGGTTGGTGGGCTCGTCGAGCAGCAACGCGGGCGGGCTGCCGAAGAGAGCCTGGGCCAGCAGCACTCGCACCTTCTGGCCGCCCTGTAATTCGCCCATGCGCCGTTCGTGCAACGCGGATTCCACACCCAGGCCGTCGAGCAGCACCGCGGCGTCGGATTCCGCCGTGTAGCCGCCTTCTTCGCCCACCGTGCCTTCGAGCTCGCCCAGCCGCATGCCGTCCTCATCGGTGAGCTGGTCGTGCGGTTTGCCATACAGTGCGTCGCGTTCTTCGAGCGCCTGCCAGAGTGGCCCGTTGCCCATGATGACGGTGTCGATCACACGAATCCCGTCGAAGGCGAACTGGTCCTGGCGCAGCACGCCGAATTTCTTCGGGCGCGAGACCGTCCCTTTGGGAGGTTCCAGCTCGCCCGAGAGAATCTTCATCAGCGTCGATTTTCCGGCGCCGTTGGGGCCCGTGATGGCATAGCGCCTCCCCGCAAGAAACGTGCAGGTGACGTCTTCAAACAGGATTTTGGCGCCGAAGCGCATGGAGATGTTTTGAATGGAAAGCAAGGATGCTTCTATGATAGCGTAAAGCGCTCCCGGACTGGCGGATTCGCTACGGTTCCCGAGCCGTTTGCCGAAACAGCAGCAGATCCAGACCGAACGTCACTCGCATCGCTTCGGCCGGCTGCGATCGCATGGGCCGATAAATCGAATGCAGGACGTCGTGAAC
>PLZX01000310.1 GCA_003152325.1 Bryobacterales bacterium
ACTTGATGACAATCGCGTCGTCGCCACACACAATGTCGCAATTGCGGATCTCGACGTCGCGGCAATGATCCGGATCGATACCGTCGCAGTTCGGCACGTCGAGCAGGTTGCGGACCTTCAAATGGTCCACTAGCACCCGCTCACAGCCGATCATGTGCAAACCCCAAAAGGGCGCGTCGCTGAAACTGATGTCGCGCACTTCCAGGTCTTTACACCCGGTTAGCACAAAAATCTTCGGGCGGAACGGGCCGAACCGCCAGATCTCCCCTTCCTGGTTATAGCCCGTCATGAACTCTCTGGCCCGCCCGTTGATGTTGCCGGTGCCGGAGATCTGCAAGCCCGTGGCTTCGTGCGCCGTCAGAATGCCATCGGCGTCGCCCGGATAATCGGCACGATTGGTGCTGGCCAGCAATTCGGCGTCGTCGGCCAGATGAAAATCGATCGCGCCCTTCAGAACCAGCGTGCTCACCAGGTACTTCTTGCCGCCCCGCAGCAACACCTGGCCGCCCGAGCCCGCGGCGGCGTCGATGGTTTTCTGGATCGCCGCGGTGTCCGGCGTGACGCCATCGCCTTTGGCGCCGTAATCGCGGGCATCGAACACGCGTCGCTGGGCTTTCAGCCGAAACGTGGCGCTGAGCGCCGCCGCGCCGGCAAGCCTCAAGACCTGACGTCGAGTGGTGTGTAGTGTGGACATGGTTATCGGTACCGGTAGAGGTGCACAAGCTGAATCCCGCGCTCGCCGGTCGAGAGTCGCACGCCGCTCCCGGATTGGTTCAGGTTGGCAACCGTGGCGAAGTCGTAGCGCAGCACCGAATCGTCGCCACCTAATAGCCGCGTCACCACCCACTGGCCCTTTTCAAACCGGCCGGCCTCCTGCAGCGCGATCCCCGCAATCGGCGGCCCCGCCGTGGCTGGTGTGAAAGTAATCTGCACGTTGTTGCCGGCCAGAACATACTCGCCGGGACCGGTGGCCATAAACAGGCCGTATCCCGCCAGGTCCGGCACTACGTTGGGGGTGCGCACATTCCGCGTCAGACCCACGTTCAAGGTGTAGTCTCCCAGCCGGATCTGCTGGTCGGGGTGCTGCCGGTCGAGCTGCACGCCCGCGATCGTGCCCTTTGCCTGGTGCTCCAGAATCATCGGCGACAGTTGCGACAAAACGTCGTAAGCCTCGGAGAGCGGCAGCTTCTCCGGATTGGGCGGTGGCGCCGATTGCGGTTCCCCCAGCCCTGTTGGGGCCGCCTCAAAGCCAAACGGCGAGTAACCGATCGCCCGTTGCTGGCCGATCGCATAAAATGCATTGGCGGCGCCCCGGGTACCTGCAAATGACTCTGGAACAAACAGCGCGTTACCCGACCGGCTATACCGTGCCGCCAAGTCCATGAAGTTAGGAAGGTAGATATCCGGACTTAGTAAGTCGAGGTTAGGAGCCCCCGCGCGCCAGATATCATGCATATGATCCTGAGGCCCGCCGCTGGGGTAGTCTCCCGGCCCCTTGTCGTCCGGCTGCACGATCCAGGCGTTCACGTACATGGGCAGCGGGTATTCCTTCTTACCGGCTTCTGCTACACGGTCGATGTAGCGGGAATAGTTCCATCCCATGAAGACTTCATCGGCTTTGGCGCCCTGCCCGAAAACTTCCTCCCACGAACCCACCGTCTTGAATCCGGCCACTTGCCAGACCTGGCGGAATTCCGGCAGCAAATCGTCTTTGTGCTTCTGCAGGTAGTCCATCAGCGCCACAGGAACCGGCTGCGCGAAAGCCGCGTTGGCCGCGGCCGAGCGGTCGCGCGAATCGCCGATCACGCCAACTTCGTTCTCCACCTGCACCATGATCACCGTGTGGCGCTGGTCCACCTCGCGAAGGTGCCGCAGGAAGGCGGCGAACCCGCGGGCATCGGCTTCGCGGTTCGTCTCACTCAACGGAGACAGCACTTCCAGGCTCTTCCCGCCGCGGATGGCGACCCGTGGAAAGCGTTGCTGGTCGGCCTTCACCCACCCCGGAGCGAAGCTCGAAAGCCCATTCTTCCAGCTCCCGAACCACAACCACACCATCCGCAGGTTGTTGCTTCGGGCCTTCGCGAGCGCGGCGTCCACCAGGCTGAAGTCGTACTTGCCCTCTATCGGCTCGATCCAATTCCAGCCGATCCCCGCCAGCACCGTATTCAGGTGCATCTTGGCATTGAGCACCGGCCAGACTGCGGCCATATATTCGGCGCTCGACGCGGCGGTGTTGTGCAATTCGCCGCCGAGCACCAGGAACGGCTTGCCGTCAACCATCAACTGCGTGGCGGCGCCTCGTTTTTCGAGGTGCGGAAGAGCCGGGTCTGCGGCCTGCGCCATCCCGGCCATCGACGCCAGCACCAGCATGGCGATCGATCGATTAGTGAGCTTCGTCCAGTTCCAGTCGCAGATAGTCATAGATGATGCCGTTCATGAGCCCGCCGGCCGGGATTGTCAGTTTCAAAGCATTGCGGCCCTTCTGCATCAGGGCGGCGTCAAAGGCGACGTCCTTTTCCACCCATTTATCATTACACTCGCTTCGATCCATCGCTACACTGTGGGATAGTTTCACATGGAAGGACTGTTTATGAGCCGCCTGATTTCAATAATTGTTCTCGCCCTGGTCTGTTCTCCCAACTTTGCCTTGGACCGCCCCGACACCACGTTCAAAATCTTCCAGTTCCCGCCCAACATGATTCCGAGAATCGATGGCGATCCGGAAGATTGGAAAATTGTGCCCGACGATTACTCCATCGGCATGGACCAGTTGGTGGATGACACCAACAAGGACCATAAGCCCGACCCCAAGGATCTCGACGTCCGTGTGAAGGTTGGCTGGGTGAAAGGTCTAAACCGCCTGTATTTCCTCTACGAAGCCTACGACAACTACTGGGATTTCTCAAAGCCCGGCCTCCACAACGACACCTTCGAACTGGTAGTCGATGGCGATCTCTCCGGCGGCCCGCTCATCGAGCGTTTTCAGCCCACCAAGGAGTTGAGCGAACGCGACGCGCACTTCTCCATGCACGGCGTTCAAGCGCAGAACTACCACATCATGACCCCGGCTGTCGGCAAGGATTGGGCCCTCGCCTGGGGCTGTAACTCGTACGTCAAGTCACTTCCATATGCCAACGCCGCCTATTCTTACCACTTCAAGCCGGGCGAAGCCGGCAAACTCGTGCTCGAGTTCTGGATCACCCCGTTCGACTATGCCGGATGCGAAGGGCCCCAGCGCGCCGTCGAATCCGTGCTCACTGAGAACAAGCTCATCGGCATGTCGTGGGCCGTCATGGATTATGACAACCCCGATAGCGAAGCCCACGCCTTCTGGAATCTCTCGCGCCAGCACACCATGTACGGTAAGGCCGACGAACTGGTCGGCTTCCGCCTGATGCCGCTCGAACCCCGCTTCGTCCGCTTTGACGCCAACTGGTCCTTCCAGATCGTGGATATGGACCGCCGGCTTGTGGCGTTCCGCGACGAATCCACCGGCAAGGCCACGTCCTGGAAATGGACTTTCGGTGACGGCTCCGCTTCCACCGAACGCAATCCCATCCACCAGTACGGCGCCGGCGCCGACTACACCGTGGTTCTCGAAATCGAGGGCCCCGCGGGCAAATCCCGCCGCGAAAAAATCTGGGATGTAGCGGTGCGGTAAGGCTTTTCGCGTTATGCACTGAGCAACACTATGGCGAAGGTACGCCCCCGCACTACTTTCCAATTTAATGGCATTGTTCCTATTGGAATGAATCCTTTGCGGCCTAGCCTCGCCGAGTCGTTTGTTTTGTATTGCAAAACCGATAAAGGAGTCCAAAATCTCTTTGCCCTCGGTCGCGACTACTGTTAATCTCCCCTCAGTCATTCGAGGTCTACTCGTTTAGGGAGGTTAAATGCAACGTTTGCATTTCGGGCTCAATCGGGCCCTGCTTCTGTTCGCCCTTCTGGCGGTTGTTTCCGCGGTCGGCTACGCGCAGGAATCGCGCGGCAGCATCACTGGCAAGGTCATTGACCCCCAGAACGCCGTAGTCCCCAATGCTACGGTCGTGATTACCAACAACGCGACCAACGTCTCAAGTCGCGTTACCACTAATCAAACCGGCTATTACGAAGTCGATTTCCTGGTGCCCGGCAGCTACTCGGTTTCCGGAGAGATTACCGGCTTCAAGAAGCTCGTGCGAACCGGTATCACCTTGAATACCGGCGACCGGCTGGACCTTGATCTGCAACTCCAGATCGGGGAAACCACAACTTCCGTCGATGTCAGCGCCGATGCGCCGCAGCTCCAGACCACCAACGCCGTCGGGGGCCGCGTGCTCGATACCCGCGATATCGCCATGTTGCCCGTCACCACCATGAATCCGTGGGCGCTGCAGGGCATGTCGCCCGGTATGGTGTTCACCGGCGCACCCGGCATCAGCCGAGTGATGGATCACGCCGGCACCGCCAGTTACGACACCGCGGGTCTGGCCACCGGCAGCAACGAGTTTCTGCTGGATGGCAACCCGGTCACCGGAACCAACGGCGGACGAGCCGGCTTCGTTCCTTCCGAGGAAGCCGTCGACCAAGTCCGCATTGAAACCAATGCCTTCGACGCCTCCATGGGTCACAGCGTGGGCGCCTACATCAGCGCCACCACCAAATCGGGCACTAACTCCGTCCACGGTTCGGCCTTTGCCCAGTACATGTGGTATCGCATCAACTCGACCAATGAATTCACGCGCGCCAGCTACCTGAATTCTGTGGCCGCGGGCACTTGGCCGGCCGGTCAAAACGAAAACCCCGGCGGCCGTTTCTTCCAGCCCGGCTTCAGCTTCGGTGGACCCGTTTACATCCCCAAGATCTTTAACGGCAAGAACAAGTTCTTCTTCTACTTCGAGTACGACCACATCACCAGCATCCAGCCCAGCCCCGTAAACGTCGATTATTGGGTGCCTACCGCCGCCCAACGCGGGGGCGATTTCTCCGACCTCTCCAAATACAACGCCACGGCCTACACCATTTACGATCCCCGTTCGGCCGTGACGTCCACCGCCGGCCACGTCTCGCGCACGCCGTTCCCGGGCAATAGCATTCCGGCCTCGCTGTTCGCCAACACCCCGTTTTATAAGTTCTTCCAGCGGCTCTATCCCTTGCCGAATATCACGCCCGCCACTCCCGACGGCTTCAATTACGTGGATTCGGCCCAGCCGTATAACGATTACCTGCCGTCCCTGGTCAATCGCTATGACTGGAACATCAGCTCCTCGCAACGGCTGAGCGGAAAGTGGTATTACAACCATCGCTTCTCGGATAACTACGATTGGGCGCACAACACCCCGCTGAAGGGCTATGAATCGAATGGCCTGTGGCGGCCCACTCGCGGCGGCAACCTCGACTACATGAAGGTCATCAACCCCAGCAATGTCCTGGACGTAGTCTTCAGCATCACCCAATACGCCGAAGGCGACAAGCAGCCCATTAAGAACGCGTATAAAGCCTCCGATGCCGGCCTGCCAACCTATATCGACCAGGTTGCGGGTGGCGCCAACGGCCTGCCGGGTTTCTTGATTGGAGGCTCCGGCAGTTCCAACATCACCCCCCAGCTTTACGCCAACATCGCTTCCACCAGCTATGAAGGATACGCCGGCCCCGGAGTGAACCAGCGCGGGACCACCGCGCAGTTGGCCGGCAAGATGTCCACGGTTTGGCGCAAGCACACGCTGAAGTACGGGTGGGAAGAACGGCGCTACCATTACGCCACGTTCCTCTCCGGATCGTGCACTACCGGTTGCTATAACTTCAACAACAACTTCTTCACCGCCAGCGATACTACCACCACCGCCAGCCAACTCGGCTTGTCCTGGGCCTCGTTCATGACCGGCATGGCGACCGGTGCCTCGCTTGCTATCAATGACACGGGCTACTACAGCACCCCCTACCACGCTGGCTACATCCAGGACGATTTCCGCGTCAGCAACAAACTCCGTCTGGGCTTCGGACTTCGCTTCGAGTATGAAGAAGGCACCACCGAGCGCTTTGATCGGGGCTTGTCCGGCGATTACAACTTCACCGCCGCGCCTCCGTATGCCCAAGCCGTGCAGTCTGCCTATACTACTGGCGGCAACCCGCTGCTGCCCTCCAGCATCCAGGTGGCGGGCGGGGTCACCTATCTCGGCCACCCCTATGGCAGCCTCACCGGCGGCACCAAGCGCTCCCTGCCGAATTTCAGTGCTGTGTACGCGTTCAACGATAAGACCGTGCTGCGGTTCGGCACGGGCCTCTTTGCCGACACGTTCAACGCCTTGTCCGGCACCGGAAACCGCGAGCTCCAGAACGGCTACAGCCAGACCACCAGCACCACCATGACCACGGACAGCGGCCTGACCTTCTGCTGCGGCATCGGTGCAGCCTCCAACATCAACAACTCCAATATCATGGCGAATCCCTTCCCGGTGCTGCCGAGCGGCCAACGTTTTATCCAGCCGGTCGGCGGCGCTTACGGCTCCGACATCCTCGACGGACAGGGCTTTACGTATTATCCGCGCAGCTTTTCCCCCACCTGGGATGAGCGGTGGAGACTGGGCATCCAACGCGAACTCTTCCCCAACCAGGTGATCGACATCTCCTACAACGGAAGCTACGCGTCGTCCCCGCAAACCCGCAACCTCAGCTATCTGCCGGCTCAGTACTGGAATTTCGGAGACCAGCTAAATAGCGCCGTGGACAACGCCATGAAGGCGACGGTCGCCAATCCGTTCCTATATACCAACTTCGCCAGCCTGGCGAGCACCAACCTGCCTCTCTATAACTACCTCAGCTCGCTGAGCTTCTTCACCGGTAAGACCCTGCAGGTGCAGCAAATTCTACGCGCCTACCCGAACGCCGGGTTTGGACTCTCTCAGTACAACGGTTTCCGCAACAAGACCATGTACAACGACCTCGAGATTCTTTACTCGAAGCGCTTTTCCAAGGGCATCCAGTCGTCGGTCATGTATACCCGCACCTGGTCCCGGAACCAGTGGCAGGAGAACCAATTCGACCAGTCCCTCGAGTGGCAGCCCAATGCGAATGCCCGCCCCAGCCGCTTTGTCTGGACCGCGGTATGGGAGCTGCCCTTCGGCAAAGGCCGCCAGTGGGTCCAGACCGGACCGATGCAGCACGTCCTGGGCGGATGGCAGTTGAGCTGGATCTACCAGTATCAGACCGGCCCGCTCATCAGCTTCGGCAACGTCTACTACTATGGCAGCCAGGACCAACTGGTGGCCGCTTTGAATCACGACCAGTTTCACAGCAAGTACATCCACTACTGGTACGATCCCGCTGCCGACTATAACAACCTCATCAACTCGAGCGCATCCGGCAGCGGCGCCGTTCCGTCGGGCTTCGTCGGCTTTGAAGGACGGACGGCATTCCAGCCGGGCACCTACCAGGCTCGCCTGATGCCCCAATACATCGACGCCCTCCGCGCCGACGTCATCAACAACTGGGACTTCAGGATTTTCCGCAAGTTCAACCTCTATGAGCGGTTGAACATGAGCTTCGCCGTGGACCTGCTGAATGCCGCGAATCGCGTGCAACTTGCCGCACCGACCATGACACCGAGTTCTACCCTGTTCGGTCAATCGACCTCTCAGGCCAATGGACCGCGCCAGGTTCAGTTCAATCTGCGCGTGGACTTCTGATCGAGTCAGAGCCTCCAATACCCGGGGAGTCACCTTCTTGGCGCCTCCCCTTTTTCTATCGGCAACCTCCGCTTACTTCCGCAGCAGCGCCGAGGCGCACCACAGCAGCGGCGCTTGCCCGTGTAAGTCACCCGTGTTCTGCTTGCGGTCCAGGTAATACTGCAGGTCGTTCTTCTTGTTAGTCCCTTCGCACACGTTCGTGATATCGCTGTCCTTGTTGATATAGGGAATCAGCCCCAGCCATGCCTTGCGCGCCGCCGGACCATACGTACTCTCTTTCAGCCAGCCGTTCTTTACGCCCGTGATCATCGCAAACGTGAACATGCCCGTCGAGGATGTCTCTACCCACGCTTCCGGATGGTCGATGAGCTGCCTCCACATTCCATCGGTGCCTTGGTATTTCAACAGCGAGTCCATCATCTTCGTGTAGCCCGCCATGATCCGCTCTCGCTTGGGATGCTTCGCCGGCAGCGAACGTAGCAGTTCGGCCATCCCCACCGCCACCCAGCCGTCGCCCCGACCCCAATAAAATGGCACGTCCGGCGCGTGGAAGAAGAGGCCGTTCGGCTGTTGCAGCTTATCCAGGTAGGCCGTCATTTCCAGCGCCGCCCGGTCGATATATTTCTGATCGCCCGTGGCGCGGTAGGCCTGCACCTGCACCGCCGTGATCATAAACATGTCGTCGATCCAGAAGCGCGTCTCGCTGGTCAGTCCATCGGCATCCGGCGTCTCCCACTGGCGGTCCGCGATCATCTTGCCCAGGTCCAGGTACTTCTTATCTTTCGTCTGGATGTAGATTTCCAGCGGGACCGCGCCGAACACCGAAAAATCCACGTGCTGCTCGGTCGGGACCAGCTTGGCGTCGGTCGTCAGCAGCGGGTCAAAGCGCGCAATCAGCCGGCGCGTCAAATCCTTATCGCCGCTCAGTTGCGCGAACGTCAGCGCCCCGTACCACGTGCACGTTTCCGGATAAATGATGGTGTTGTCGCGCAGGTGCTTGCTCCCGACAAACCGTTCCGCCACGCGTTTGCCGATCTCCTGGGGAGAACTGCCGGCCGGCCAGTTCTGGAATTCCTTTTGCGCGTAGCCCTGCGCGGCCGCCCCCAAAATCACGGCACACGCCACCACTGCTCGAGAAATCGATTTGCGTTGTGTCTTCATCTTGTCAACCTTTCGGGTAAAACTCTTTCACCTGGAACGAATGGCGCACCACGTCGCGCACTTCGTCCAAAGACTTCAATTGCCCCGCGCCCAGAGCCTGCACCAGCGCGTTGCCTGCCGCCGTCGCTTCCACCGGTCCGGCCACCACCCGCCGCCCTGTCACGTCGGCCGTGAGCTGGTTGAGCAGGCGGTTCCGCGAACCGCCGCCCACAATGTGGATCACATCCACCGCCCGTCCCGTCAGCCCCTCCAGCAGTTTCAAAACTTCCCGGTACCGCACCGCCAGGCTGTAGAGGATCACACGGCACACTTCCCCATCGTCCCGCGGCGCCTGCTGCCCGGTCTTCCGGCAATACTCGCGAACCTTCTCCGCGCTCTGGCCCGCGGCGTAGAACTCTTCCAGGTCCAGTACCGTCTCCGCCGGCTGCGCCGCGCCGGCCATCGCGGTCAGTTCCTCGTAGCCGTATTCTTTCCCCTCCAGCGCCCAGGCCCGCCGGCACTCCTGCAGCAACCACAGCCCCGGAATGTTT
>PLZX01000257.1 GCA_003152325.1 Bryobacterales bacterium
GTTCCGGTTGGTATTCCATTTCAAGAATCAACCGGACCACACGGTAGTGGCGACCATCGACAGTAGCCTCGACGCGAGCATGGTGGGCATGCCCCTCAATAACGTGAAACAGACGGGTCAGAAGGTGGAGTTCGGAATGAAGATCGCTGGCAGCACCTTTCAGGGAAGCCTGAACAAGGAAGGTACCGAACTGGCCGGACAGTTGATCCACGAGGCAAACAGCACGCCGTTGACGCTGCGGAAGAAATAGGCTGTTCAGAGGACTCGCCGCCGCCGCGCATCACGTAGATTCGTGACGGGTGGTCCCGATCCACTCCGCCAGAGGAGTGGCATCGAGCTATGGAAGTGGCCGCCATGCTCGACTTTAGGGGCCACTGAAAAGCAGATTACAGCACCTGTTTATCGTATAATCCTTAAGCAGGTACGAGGTCCGCTGTGGCAACGAGCGACGAGACGGCCGAGAGTCATTCCCGCCGGTTCCCCACCACTTCGTGGACCATGGTAACCGCCGCGGGCCGCCACTCATGCGGTTCTGCGGACGCTCTGAGCAAGCTGTGCGCCACGTACTGGTTGCCGGTCTATGCGTTCATCCGGAGAAAAGGATACTCGCCGGAGGAGTCCGAAGACCTGTGCCAGTCCTTCTTCACCCGGGTTCTGGAGCGCGGCACGCTGGGTGAAGCCCGGCGGGAACGCGGCAAGTTCCGCTCCTTCCTGCTGGCGTCGGCGACCCACTTTGTGGCGAATGAGTGGGACCGCTCGCGGGCTCAGAAGCGTGGCGGAGATTGCGCCACGCTTTCGTTCGATTTCGAGGCCGGCGAAGAGAGCTATCACCGCGAGCCGTACCACCAACTCACGCCGGAAGCGCTGTACGAGCGGCAGTGGGCGATGGCCCTGCTCGACCGGGTGCTGGGGCGGCAGCGCGAAGAACACGCGCGGCGGGGCCAGGCCGCGCAGTTCGACCTGCTGAAGATGTTTCTGACCGGCGATCAGGACCGGGACTCGACCCATGAGTTGACCGCGAAGCTGGATATGAGCGACGCCGCGATCCGCACGGCGGTGCATCGCTTGCGGCGGCGGTATGCGGAACTGCTGCGGGAGGAAATTGCAGCCACGGTAGCCGGTCCGGAGGAAGTGGACGGCGAGATCCGGTTTCTGCTCGCAGCCCTGGAGCGGGTGTAACATTCGCGGCGGGTCGCTTTATTTACGGGACGAGGCTGAAAAATGTCGAAAATGGTGATTGCCTTTTTGCTGGGAGTCTTCGCATTCTTCGTAGGGATGTTCGTCGGCGAAACGGCCGGCCCTGTTGCGGGGTTCGTTGCGCTGGCGGCCTACTACTGCTTTTGCCAGTTCTTCCTGTCGCGAAAGAACGCGGACGCCTACCGTAAGGATTGGCCCGTCATGTTGGTGTTGGATGCACCCGTGCTCGTCTTAGTCCTCATCATGGTTCTGGTGGAGAAGTGGGATGTCATCCTTTCCCAGGGCCCCGGAATGCTGCTCGCCACCTGCGGGGGCACCTACCTGGGCGCGGTTGTGGCGTCTCTCACCGCAAGACGAACGGTGGCGCAGCCATAGAACTGGGGCGACCCGGCGCCCATGCGCCCGCCATGAGCCGTTGCCGCGCCGCGCGGCCCCGGTGCGGGTGTAACATTCGCGGCGGATTGCTTTACTGACCGTACGGAGGCTGAAAGATGACCGCAGCGGAACGGTGCCCGGAGTGCGGCGGCCCCTTGATGGCCGGCTCACAAGAGGGCATGTGTGCGCGGTGCCTGCTGGCCGCGGCCCTGCGCCAACCGGCGACGGCTGCACTGGCGGGTCTCCCGGAGCCCGGCGAATGGATCGGTTCCTGCCGGGTGGTGCGTCTTCTGGGCGAAGGCGGAATGGGCATGGTCTACCTGGCCGAGCAGGAACAACCGATTGCCCGGCAAGTGGCGCTCAAGATCATCAAGGTGGGGATGGACACTCGCGCCGTCCTGGCGCGTTTTGAATCCGAAGAACAGGCTTTGGCCCTGATGGACCATCCCAATATCGCTCATGTGTATGAAGCGGGTTCGAACGCCAACGGACGGCCCTATTTCGTCATGGAATACGTGCCCGGAATCCCCATCACCGAGTACTGCGACCACCACTGCCTGGACACACGCCAACGGCTGGGACTGTTCCTACAGGTCGCGAACGCGGTGCAGCATGCGCACCAGAAGGGCGTGATCCACCGGGACTTGAAGCCCTCCAACATTCTGGTGATGCAGCGCGACGGGGAGGCGGTACCGAAGATCATCGATTTCGGCCTGGCCAAGGCCACGGAAAAGAGCTTCACCGAAGAGACGCTGTTTACCGAGGCGGGAGTGCTCATCGGGACTCCCGAATACATGAGCCCGGAGCAGGCATCGCGGGATGGGCGGGACGTGGATACCCGGACGGATATTTACTCGCTCGGAGTGTTGTTGTATGAGTTGCTGGTGGGGGCGGTGCCGTTCGACTCCAAAGCGTTGCGCAGCGCGGGGTACGACGAGATCCGGCGGATCATTCGCGAGGAGGATCCGCCGGTGCCGACAACGCGGCTACTGGCGTTGGGGGCGAAGGCGTCGGAGATCGCATCCTGCCGTGGGACCGACGCGGGCCGGCTGAGGAAAGAGGTTCACGGCGACCTGGAATGGATCACGATGAGAGCGCTGGAGAAAGAGTGCGCGCGGCGTTATCCCTCGGCGTCGGAGATGGCGGCCGACATCCAGCGGCACCTGCGGGACGAACCGGTGACCGCCGGTCCGGCGGGGGTGGCATATCGGCTGCGCAAGTTCGTGATCAAGAACCGGCTCGCGGTGGGCGCGGCGGTGCTGATCGCGGTCTCCTTGATCACCGGTTTGGTGGTGAGCACCGGCTACTTCCTGCAGGCAGAGCGACAGTACGAGCGCGCGCAACGCGGGAGCTATACGGCCAACCTGGCGGCGGCCGAACTGCTGTTGCGAACCAATCAGATGGATAGCGCACAGGAGCGCTTGTTGGCTTGTGAACCCAAACTGCGGAACTGGGAGTGGCGGCATCTCTGGCACAGACGCGATTCCAGCCTGGCGCGATGGCACTCGCAGGGTGAGTTTACCCGTTATCCATTCCCGTCGGTGATCGGATTCGCCGGCCGACGGACCTGCTGGAACACGCAGACCACAGTCGAGTGCTGGGAGGGGCCCGGCTATACGGCGGCGCGGGTCTTTCGTGCCAAGAAGGTCCTCGGCATGAGCAACGACGGCGCCTTGGCGGTAACGGCCGACGACGGCGTCAAACTCATTGAAGTGGCATCCGGAAAGACCATCGCAACTTGTCTGGATTGCAGTCAACCCGGAATATACGCAGTCTTCAGTCCGGACGGGACGCGGGTTGCAATGGCAGCCGGACGTGAGACGGTGGTGTGGGACGCGCGTTCGGGGAAGATTCTTGCGAGGATACCCGTGGATCGCGTTTTGACCTTTAACCCCGATGGCACGCAACTCGCCATGCATTTGCAGGGCAGCCAGTCTAACCCCGATCGGCTCGAACTGTGGAGCGTGATCCCGGTCCACAGGGTGGCGTCCCTGGACTCAGGGGGATATGTACGTGCCGCGGCCTTTAGCCCCGACGGCGCCCGCCTGGCTTGGGCTGCGGCGGGCGGCAGCGTACGAGTGGGGAGTCTGAGGCCGGTGAAGGTCCCTACGGTTCTGACAACTGAGGAGGGCGTGGAGGCCATCGCGTTCAGTCCGGATGGCCACCGGATCGCCGCGACCGGCGATGGGGCCATTCGCATTTGGCTCGACGGAAAACTCGCAGCGAGGGTGCCGGCATTTGGTGCTCCCAGCGTGAACGCCATCGCCTTCAGCCCGGATGGCACGCGCATCGTGGCGGGCTCGCAATTCTGGGAACTGGCGGCCTGGGATGCGGCCACATATGGCGGCCAGGTGCTGCGCCGGCCCGCGGATCGCGTTGGCGCGATCGCGGTAAGCCCCGATTCCGCGCGCGTGGCCGCCGGATTCGAGAACGGCCTTGTGGAAGTATGGGGAACGAACGGAGCTGTGCTGGGCAATTGGAGAGCACACGGCGATGAGATTCAGGCCGTGGCGTTCAGTCCCGACGGCAAGCGGCTGGTTACCGGCAGCGCCGACCGGACCGCGCGCCTGTGGGACGCGACTTCGGGTGCGCCCGGCATCGAGTTGCGGGGGCACGGTGCGGCTGTCACCGCGGTGGCCTTCAGCCCGGACGGCGCCCGACTCGCGACCGGATCGGAAGACCAAAGCGTACGGATATGGGAAACTGCTTCCGGCCGCGCGACCATCACGATCAACCTCAAAGATCCCGTGATTTCGGTGGCCTTCTCGCCGGATGGCGGCAGCCTGCTCGTCAATGCGGGTGACGTGCGGAAAGCGCCGACGAACGAGACGCCGGTCCGGCTTTGGAACGCTACCACCGGCACGCTGCTGCGCGACTTCCGGCCTTCGAAGCCATGCGGCGGCG
>PLZX01000170.1 GCA_003152325.1 Bryobacterales bacterium
ACAAAGTACTAGCCCAGACAGAACTATCCTCCGGTCACATTTCTCTTGTGGGGCGCCCGCTTTGGACTTACCCTAAGTCCAAACTCGTTAGAGAATATGATGATCGTCAGGTCGGCGAATGGAAAGAAGCGCGCAGCGGTGATACTGGCTCTTACGGGCGGGTTGATGCGCGTCGCCTTGAAGGACACCGACGATGTCCTGGAATACAAACTGGTCAAGCAGACTTGGATCTCGGAGGATTGGGAGCCGGTGACGTTCGAGTTTCCCCTGGGTGTCTTTGAGGCCATCGGCATCATGCCCTCGGGATCCGGCTCCCACAGATCCTGAAATCCCTTGCACTCCACGAGCCAGTGGTAAAATCGACCTGACTGTAGGGCTCATCCCTTCGTCGGGCCGGCATGTTCGATAACGCTTACATCAAGAGGCGGGACTTTCTTCTCCAGACGGCGCTGGCGGGCGGCGCCCTGGCCTCTGCGCCAGTGGGCCGCGCCGCCGGCGAGACCGTCTCGCTGGTGACCGATTCATCGGACCCCGTCGCAACTTCGGACCCCGTCGTGTGGGCGCTGGCGGAATTGCAGCGCGCCCTCGAAGAGAGTGGGCACATAGTGCGCCGCCGCCGCGCCGTACGCGAAGCCGCCCCCGGCGAACGCTGCATTGTGGCTTCGGGCAAGGGCGCCCAGTTGCCGAACGGGCCGGAGGCTCTGTCTCTCTCTTCCACCACCGCCGCAAGCCGGCCCGTGGTGTTAGCCAGAGGCAGCGACGCGCGCGGTTTGACCTACGCGCTGCTCGAACTGGCCGACCGCGCCCGGCACGGCACGGAGCTCGAATTTCCCAAGCCGGTCGCCGAACAGCCGGCCAACCCGGTGCGCAGCGTGATGCGCCAGTTCACCAGCGAAACCCTCGACAAGCCGTGGTTCTACGACCGCGAAGGCTGGCAGCAGTACCTCACCATGCTGGCCGCGAACCGGTTCAACCGCCTGCACCTGGGCTTCGGCTTGGGCTACGACTTCCTGTCGCAGGTGGTCGATTCGTACTTTCTCTTCCTCTACCCGTTTCTTTTGAACGTGCCGGGCTACGAAGTGCGGGCTTCCAACCTGCCGGAGGCGGAGCGCGATCGCAACCTCGACACGCTGCGCTTCATCAGCGAGCAGACCGCCCTGCGCGGCATGGATTTCCAATTGGGCGTGTGGATGCACGGCTACCAGTTGACCAACAGCCCGCGCGCGCGATACGTCATCGAAGGCCTGACGAACGAAACCCACGGAGCTTATTGCCGCGACGCACTCACGGCCGTGCTGCAGGCCTGCCCGAAGATCGGCGCGGTAGCCTTCCGCATCCACGGCGAGAGCGGCGTGGCCGAAGGCAGCTACGATTTCTGGCGAACCGTCTTTGATGGCGTGAAACGGTGTGGCCGAAAAGTCGAAATCGACCTTCACGCCAAGGGCATCGACACAACCATGATCGATTCCGCGCTGGCCACCGGGATGCCGGTGAATGTTTCGCCGAAATATTGGGCCGAGCACCTCGGCATGCCGTATCACCAGGCGGACATTCGCGAGCCGGAGCGGCCCGTACCGGGCCATGTCGGCACCGGCCTTATGGCGCTTAGCACCGGTTCGCGCGTTTTCACGCGCTACGGCTACGCCGACCTTCTGCGCGAAGACCGCAAGTACACCGTGCGCCATCGCGTCTGGGCCGGGACCCAACGCCTGCTGCTGTGGGCCGAGCCGCGCTGGGCCGCGGCCTATTCCCGCGCCTTCAGCTTCTGCGGATCCGCGGGAGCGGACTTGATGGAGCCGCTCACCTTTCGCGGCCGGCGCGGCACCGCTATGGCGAGCACGCGCTGCGGCTACCTGGACTCATCGCTCGAACCGCGGCGCGATTGGCAGAAGTACGAGCAGTGGTATCGCGTGTGGGGCCACGCTCTGTACAACCTGGAAACGGCCCCGGAGGTTTTCCAACGGCCGCTGCGCAAGCAATTCGGAGAGAGGGCCCCAATCGTCGCAACCGCGCTGGCTCAGGCGAGCCGCGTCCTGCCTCTGGTGACCACCGCCCATCTGCCTTCGGCGGCCTGCGACACGTACTGGCCGGAAATCTACTGGAACATGCCGATGGTGGACGCGCGCCTGCGCAATCCCTACAGCGACACTCCCTCGCCCAAAACCTTCCAGAACGTGAGCCCCCTCGATCCCCAACTCTTCTCGCGAATGACGGAATTCGCCGACGAGCTGCTGAAAGGCGAGCGCAGCGGGAAGTACTCGCCGCTCGAAGTGGCGCAATGGCTGGAGAATTTCGCGGATGCGGCGTCGCAAGGTGTACCGCCAGCCGCACGGAGCTCGCCGGAGTGGCTCCGGCTGATCAATGACGTAACGCTCCAGCAATTCCTGGGGCGGTTTTTCGCCGCTAAGTTCCGCGCCGGAGTGCTCTATTCCATTCACGAAATGACCAGCGACCGCGAGGCCCTGGAGCAGGCGCTGGATGCATACCGCAAAGCGCGAGGGATCTGGTCGCAGATGGCATCGGTGGCAAAGGGCATCTATGCCACTGACCTGTCCGCGGGAGATCGCTACTCGGTGCGCGGCAATTGGGCGGACCGCTTGCCGGCGATGGATGAAGACATCGCGGCCATGGAGCAGAGAGTGGGCGCGGCGAAGATCGTCGACGAACCGCGTGTGCGCACGGCCATGGCCGAAGTGTTGGCCGGGCCTGTGCGAGACGCGGCGCAGTGTACACATCGGCCGCCGAAAGCTTTCCGAGCGAAGGAAGCCCTGGCGCTGGAGATCGCCGTGCCCGGCCGCAAAATAGCGTCGCTGCGGATGTATTACCGTCACGTGAACCAGGCTGAGCGGTTCCAGTGGGTCGAAATGGAAATGCGCGGCGACCAGTGGGCCGGCGGCATCCCCGCCGCCTACACCGATTCCCCGTACCCGCTCCAGTATTACTTCGAAGTGCGCGAATCCCGCGCGAGGGCGTGGCTGTATCCCGGCCTGGGCTCAGAGTTGACCAATCAACCGTATTTCGTGGTGCGGCGTGGATGAGCGCCGCTGGCGCATCGCGCTGCTCATCGCCGCCGCTATCGCCATCAGTTATTTCGACCGGCAGACCCTGCCCGTCGCCATCAAGGCCATACAGCACGAAATCCCCGTCACCAATTTTCAGTTCGGACAATTGAACCTCGCCTTCCTGCTGGCCTATGGCGCCATGTATGCGGCCGGCGGAAAGCTCATCGACGTCCTGGGCACCCGCAGGGGATTCTTTCTGATCATGGTCTGGTGGTCGCTGGCCTGTGCCAGCCACGGGCTCGCCGCGGGCTTCGGAATGCTGGCCGCCAGCCGCCTGCTGCTCGGCATGGGAGAAGGTGGCGGATTCCCGGCCGCCACCAAAGCCGTCGCGGAGTTCTTTCCTACCGCGGAGCGAGCCACCGCCATGGGCCTCATCAACGCCGGCACCGCCGTCGGCGCGGTCATCGCGCCGCCCGGAATCGCGCTGGTGATCGGCCTGCTCGGTTGGCGCTGGGTCTTTTTCTTCTCCGGCGCCATCGGTCTCGCCTGGTCCCTCTGGTGGCGCCGCTCGATGCCCTCCGCGCCCTCCCTCGACGCGCCACGCGCCAAACCCCGACCCGCCTTCACCTGGCTCGAACTCCTGCGCAATCGCCAGGTCTGTGGATTGGTCGCCGCCAAGTTTCTAAGCGATGCCGCCTGGTTTGTCTATATGTCCTGGCTCGCAAAATATTTGTATGACGTGCGCGGCTTCGACACCGCCCACGTCGGCTACTTCGCGTGGATTCCCTTTGCCGCCTCGGGCGTCGGCAGCC
>PLZX01000357.1 GCA_003152325.1 Bryobacterales bacterium
CAAACGATTGCTGCCGGTTCGGTTCAGGGAACCCGGAAGCTATCCACCTGGATGTAGTCGCCAACCCGTGGAATGGATGCGGAATCTGGCGCGAGCATCGCTCGAATCTTCGTGCGTTATGTGGGGATCGGTAGCTTGCCGCGGGGGCAGGCCGGCCCGCCTCACCGTTTCCGAGTGGGCCGCCAACCGCCTGTCGCAGGCGCACCCAAGATGGCGGCCAAGGAACATGACCTCGCCTCCCACGACTGCGCAGTCTAGCGAACGCTGACCAGGGAAAACCCTTGTCCTTCCCTTGGCCGGTGAGGTCTGGTGAGCAATTTTGAACACACGGCGCCCTGGCCGGTGTTCTACACTGGTGAAGGGCTGTCTGTGTCCCCGATCGCCAAGTGGACTAAAGGAGAATTGATGAAACAGTTATGTATTGCAGTTGTCGCGAGTATGCTCGGAGCAATGTGCATCTTCGCCGCTGACCAGACCTGGACGGGACAAATCAGCGACAGTATGTGCGGCGCGAAGCACAACACTACAGCCGAGCATGGCGGCAAGAAGATGTCCGATCGCGACTGCACCTTGGCCTGCGTGAAAGAGCACAACGCCAAATACGTATTCGTCAGCGACGGCAAGGTGTACAACGTCGGCAACCAGGACTTCGCGGCTTTGCAGGAGCACGCCGGTCACACGGTGAGATTGACGGGCGAGATGAGCGGCGACACGATCACCGTCTCGAAGATTGCCATGCCCGGCAAGAAGTAGAGCTAATTCCGCGGGTAATCGGGGCCGGTGCGCCGGTCAAGCCCATGAAGGGGAGTCGGCCGGCGGAACTCTTGGTCTGGAGGGAAGCATTAATGGAGAAGGGTCCAGCCGGCGATGCAGGCCGACCAAGTGCGGGTGTGTTCACCGTCGAAGGACGAATTGTCGAAAGCGATCAGGATGCTGCGCGAGCAGGACTTCGGCGTGGCGTTGCGGTTCTGTGACCAGGCCGGCAACTACCGGCACCTAAACGAGGGAGCAGCCATGCCAGCAACACGAGGCGTCCTTATCAGTCTTGTCGCGGCGGCCGTCCTGTCGCTGAGCGCGTGCGGAAGCGGCGATAGTCCCTCTGCGCCCCCGGCCACGTCAGCATCCCCGGCGTCGGCGACGCCGACGGTGCGTGTCGTGGGGCCGCTGACGCCGGCGGACGCCCAGGCGCTCGCGACCATGAATGAGCGCGTGAAGGAGTACGTGGCGCTGCACGTCAAGCTCGAGCGATCACTGCCGAAGCTGCCGAAGGAGGCTACGCCCGAGCAGATCGACAAAAACCAGCGCGCACTGGCAAAACTGGTGCTAGAGGCCCGCGCTGCGGCGAAGCCCGGGGACATCTTCACGGCGGAGGCGCGTCCGGTCATCAAACGCCTGTTCGCCAGCGTGTTTGGAGGGCCCGACGGTAAGCAGTTGAAGGCGTCGATCATGGACGAGAATCCGGTCACACCGGCTGCGATCAAGCTCACTGTCAACAGCCGCTACCCCGACACCGTTCCGCTGACCACCGTTCCGCCCCAGGTGCTGCAGACGATGCCGAAGCTGACTGAGGATCTCGAGTACCGGTTCATCGGAGACGCGCTGATCCTGCTGGACGTGCACGCGCACGTGATCGCCGACTTCATCGAAGACGTACTGCCCAAGTAAGCCGAATGGAGATCATCATGCGCCGGCGCCATTCGTTTTCCGTTGTGCTGCTGCTCCTACTGATTTGGACGGGGGCTGGTTGCCGGAACAGCGGCATCATCGCCGCGACCACTGCGATCGCAGCCACGCAGTCCCCGGCCGAAACGCCAATACCACTGCCGAATAAGGATGGATCGTTGAAATTCGCGGTCCTCGGCGACTTCGGTACCGGCGAACAGCCGCAATACCAGCTTGCCGAGCAGATGGCCATACTCCACGGGCGGTTCAAGTACGACTTCGTCGTGCTAGTGGGAGACAACCTTTACGGATCGGAGCGGCCGCAGGACTTCCACAAGAAGTTTGAGCTGCCCTACAAGCCGCTGCTGGATGCCGGCGTGAAGTTCTACGCGTCGCTGGGCAACCACGACGCGCGCGAGCAGCGATTCTACAAGTTGTTCAACATGGAAGGGAAGCTCTACTACGCGTTCAGCCCGAAGCCGAACGTCCGCTTCTTCGCTTTCGACAGCACCTACCCGACGCCGGAGGAGATCCAGTGGCTCGATAAGGAACTCGCGGCATCCAGCACCGATTGGAAGATCGTCTTCTTCCATCACCCCTTGTACTCGTCAGGCATCCGGCACGGCTCCGACCTCCGCCTACGCGAAGCGATCGAGCCGCTCTTCCTAAAATACAATGTGAGCATCGTGCTCAACGGACACGACCATTTCTACGAGCGCGTAAAACCGCAGAAGGGGATCGCCTACTTTGTGGTGGGGTCGGGGGGCCAGTTGCGGAAGGGGAACATCAACCGGCGGTCGGGCATGACCGCAGTGGGGTTCGATACCGATCTGGCGTTCATGGCCGTCGAAATCACGGGGAACGAGATGTACTTCAGTGTCATCTCGCGGCTGGGGCAGACTGTCGACTCGGGTGTGCTAACGCGCCGGAAGATCACGCGCTGATTCCATGCACCTTCGAGGTGGTGTAACGTTGTGCCGTCACCGACGGGTGAGGCGCAGCACCGCCGACCCCAGTGAGCGCTGCCAGCGCGAGTTGCTTGTTGATCACCGTGATTTCGGTTCGGTCGGTCCGGCTCGCGGACTTGCTTGAGCGAAATCTCAGCGGGAAGTGAGGCCCGCGCGGCAGACTGAAATGCCGTTAACTCACAATATCACTAGATATTCGACAGGCAAACCAGCCGCCCGCTGCTGCAAGAACGTGTTCAGCGCGAGTGCGGCCGCTGGCCGACGACGTGTTGCACTAAGCGAGCGGGTGTACACTCGAATCGGAAAGAAGGTTGTAGTCCGTGCCTCAGTATCGCAGGTTTTCCCGCGAGGAGATCACGACTCTAACAGATCCCGTCCGCTGTGCCAATGACGAGAACAACGACGACGACCACTGGGAGGAGGAAGAAGAAGGGGAGAAGAAAAAAGGGGAAGAAGAGCAAGACGAGGTAGACGAAGAAGAAGAGCCGATTTGTAGCCTCCCGACCGTCGCGGCAGACGAGGGTCGGTCATCCTTGGGTCCGCTACGTCCCCAAGACCCTTTTTCAGTCGTCGATCATCAGGCTGGCCGAATCCGGCTGAGCTGGAGGCCAGGATGATGATTGCGAACGTGGAGCCGGATCTAAGACAAATAATACAGAGCTTACGCGACGGCAACTTGGAAACGGCCAAAGGTCGCACTGTCGAGCTGATTGAGTGTGCCTGCCGGATGTCCGGCCCGATGTATCGGGAGGAGACCACGCAGCCGGGGCCGCGACCGGACCGCCCGACGTATGACCGTGCAGCCAGAAAGCTGAGAGTCCTGACCAAGGACCTGCGCGATGTTTCTTTCACTATGCGGCGTGGCACGCGGGTTGATGCTCTGGAAATGGCTGAACGTGCCCTAGTCGTTTTCCTGAGGTCGGAGACGGTTTTACGGACATAGCTGCATGGCTCACGCCGCAATCGTCCCCATCCGGTGGGCCTTACGGCTCGGCTCTTCGCTCGGCAGTCCCGACCGCCCGCGGTCAGTTGACCGTATGTCGTTATTCGCCGGACGCCATCATCGCTCTAGAGCGGTGCAAGATTGCGCAATAAGCCAATAGACACAGGAACCAACGTTTTGGACCGACCCGTGCCTGAGCCGGCCTGAAGAGGTAATCGACATCATGGCTGACGAAGGTTTTCGTAACAACGCACACTGCACCATTCCCGACGATCCTGAGCAGAGCACTTACCGGTTTATTGTCGTGGCATCAAAGCGAGCCCGGCAATTGCAGGGCGGTGCGCGGCCAATCTTGCCCACGTCGGCAAAGAAACCCACCATGATCGCCACCGAAGAAGTGCGGCGCGGATTGGTGAAGTACACCCTAACGGGCCCCGTGCTTCATTGAATAATCAGCGGAGTCAACCACCTCTCACACTCCCGACGTTTCCCTGATGAAGCATCGGACGGGACTTCCGTCAATAACAAACTCGCTCTGCTCGGCTCCGCGCCAGGCTGGAGAAGCCAAGATCAGGAAGGCACGATGGGAGCCCCCGGGCCGTTGATCTATGAACCCTCTGAACCAACGCGGTCCGCTAGAACGAACGGCGTCCGATTTCGTGACGCGCGTTATGTGGGGATATCG
>PLZX01000133.1 GCA_003152325.1 Bryobacterales bacterium
GGCAAAAGTGCCTGCCCCACGATTAGAACTTCAGCGCCGCCAGTGTGGCTGGGCGCAGGCCGGCGCGGGCTTTGAAATCTTCAACGCTCGCGAAGGGCTTCTTGCCGCGCTGCTCGATCCACCCGGCCACTTCGGATTCGGTGATGCCCGGCACCAGCCGCAGCATACCGGCCGGCGCGGTGTTGAGGTCGAAGAGCACGGCCGATGCCTCTCCAAACGCAACGATGTGCACTATTGTGCCCGGCACCGTGCAGGCGATCTCCGGTCCCAACTGCGAGTACAGCATCTGCGGCTCTGCCACCACCGCGTCGCGCCACTTCTTGCGTGCGGCCGTGATGCCGGCGAGGTTCATGTTGTTCTGGTCCAGCCTGAGGGTCGCCAGGTAGTGTTCCTTCCACAGACGCGCCGCGTCCGGGTCCACGAAGACGCCGTGGCTCAGGTCGTTGATCGCGTCCGCCATCGCTGCTTTCTGCTCCGGGAACTGTTTCATATACGTTGTTATAAAGCGCGGCAGCCAGGGGCTCGATGGTTCCCAATCATCCGCGCCGAACATGGCGTGCATGGCCACCAGCACCTGGCGCTCGCGTTCCTCGATTACCGCATCGGCGGGGACCGCAGTGCCGCGCACCACCCAGAGGAAGAAAAAGCTGGCGTAGAATCCCTCCGATTGCAGAAGCTGATTGGCATTCCGTAAGCTGGCGAAATCACGCGCCTTCTCCATCTGCACGCGCAGGTAATCGGGCCCTTGATACGCGGGCTCGAATGCGAAGTTGTTGTCGCGCACTTCCAGGTAGCGGGCCACGTTCTGCGAGAAGCTGGCCAGGTCGATCGATTGGTGGAAGTATTCCACGGCCTGGTAGGGGCCATCGCCGAAGAGCACCAACTCGCGATGGAACCGCTGGCGGGCGGAGGCGTCGTGGTTCAGGTGCGCGGCCAGCGTCTCGAGGTGAATGGCGTAGCCTTCGCTGAAGGCCGTGGCGCGGCTGGAGAGTGCGGCCGTGGTGTGCGGAATCGAAGAGAGGTCCTTGCCGTTCAACAGGCGGCCTCCGGCGAGCATGGCCATCACCACGTGGCCGGTCTCGTGCAGCAACGTCGATTCGAAGCGGTACGGTTGCGCGTCCAATAAGATGTATGCCTGCTTGGGGTACTCTTCGACCTTGTCGCCGTCCTGAACCTTGAAGCCGACGGCCGCGTGATTGCCGCCGGGCACCAGCGCCACGTAATAATCCGGCGTGGCGCCGCCCGGGTGCGCGATTTCGTACCCTGCGCGATACAACCGTAACGCGCGTTTGGCCGATTCGTTTTCGAGCCACGGCGTGTACTTCCCGGGGTCTGCGGCGCGGTGGTAGAGCGGCATGACGTCGCGCACTTCGGCGCCGCGGGTATCCACCTTGCCGGCCGGTTCGAGGAAAATCACGTTCGCCAGATCCTGCCCCCACGCTTCCGGAGACAACGGGGCCAGGGCAAGCGCCAATAGCAGGCGATAAATTGCGGATCGTCGCATCTGAATTCATCCTACGCCAAGTGCCGGCATTTGGTTCCCTAACCATTCACGCCGCGGAACGTCCATGCCATACTGACACCTGAATGGCCAAGGTCCTCATCGCCGGAGGCGGGCTCGCCGGTCTCGCTGCTGCCGCCGCGCTGGGTGGCGCCGGCTTCGAGGTCGAAGTGTTTGAAGCGCGGCCGTTCCTCGGCGGTCGTGCCACATCCTTTCCGCTGTCCGGCGAGGTCGATGCCGAAGTGATCGATAACTGCCAGCACGTCCTGATGCGCTGCTGCGTCAACCTGCTCGATTTCTATCAGCGCCTGGGCGTGCGCGACCGCATCCGCTTCTACCGCGAATTCTATTTCCTGGAACCNNCGGATCGTTTCTGCGCATGCACTGCCTCGACCGCCGCGACAAGCTGGGCGTAGCGCGGGCGCTATTGGCCATGCGCCGCGAACGCACCCGCCGCAAGGACCTCGACCGCATCAGCATGCTCGACTGGCTGCTGCAGAAGCGCCAGACGCCCCACGCCATCGACCGCTTCTGGCGCCAGATCCTGGTCAGCGCCGTCAATGAAGACCTCGAATACATGGCCGCCATTCACGGTTTCCAGGTCTTCGGGCTGGGTTTTTTCGCGCGCGCCGATTCCTATGAAATGGGCGTGCCCTCCATTCCTCTGGCCCAGCTTTACGCCGGCGAAACCTGGCGCCGCCTGCCCAATGTGCGCTTCCATTTCCGATCCCCGGTGGAGCGCGTGGATGCCGGCGGCTTCGTGGTGGCCGGCGACCGCCGCGTGGCCGACCACTACATTTGCGCGCTGCCCTTCGAGCGCCTGGAATCCATCGGCCTCGCGGCCCCCAAATTCGGCCACTCGCCCATTACCGGCGTGCATCTCTGGTTCGACCGGGAAATCACCACTCTGCCGCACGCCACGCTGCTCGACCGCACCATGCAGTGGATGTTCAATAAGGACGGCGGAAAGTACCTGCTGCTGGTGGTGAGCGCATCGCGCGATCTGACGCCGCTTTCGCGCGAAGAGATCATCGATATTGCCATTGGCGATCTGCGCCTCTATTTTCCCCGCGTGCACGACGCCAACCTGATAAAGGCCCACGTCATCAAGGAACAGCGCGCCACCTTCGCGGCCGCGCCCGATACCGAGCATCTGCGGCCTACCACCGATTCCGGGATCGCCAACCTGTACCTGGCGGGCGATTGGACGCGCACCGGATGGCCGGCCACCATGGAAGGCGCCGNNAGTGGGTGGCCCAGGCCGCCGGCAAACCCGCCAAATTCCTGCTGCCGGATCTGGCCTGACTCACGGCGCTGTTGTCGGGCTCGTCTGTTTCGTCGGTCTCGAGATACATGTGGCAGTAGTAACTCGCCAAGCCGCATCCGGTAAGCAGCAACAGCAGGATGCCGAACCATTTCAGCGTGCCTGCGTTCCAGGAATGCGAGCCGGCTACGGCGGCGGTGGTGGCTTTGACTACGGCGAAAGCAGCGCCCGCGCCCAGTCCCAGCTTCAGATACCACGGCATCAGGTCCAGATGGCTCTGGCCGCCCACCTGGCTCCACAAGGTGAACACGGCGATCAGCGCAATCAGGAACTGCGTGGCATACGCCAGACGGAGTATCGGCATGGGTCGGTGATGAACTTCCATCTTACGTTATCCTGAAAGAACATGGTCCAAACGGGGTCGGGGCTTCCACGCTCCTGGCATCAATTTCAAAACGCATTTGGGCTGGCGGTGGATTCCATCCGCGGGCACAAACTTCGAAGCTTTCTGACTCTGCTCGGAGTGATCATCGGAGTGGCCAGCGTCATCATGGTGGGCGCGGCCATCGCGGGGCTCAGCGTGTACGCCGAAGAGAGCACGGCCAAGGCCTTCGGCTCGGAGTCCTTTCTGGTGGCGCAAATTGCCGCCACCGGCCGGCTTAGCCGGCGCGAATACTTCGACAAGGTCAAGCGCAACAAACCCATCCGCACGGCGGACGCCCGGTTCGTCGAATCCATCAACGGCGATAGCGTGCTTTACAGCCCTTACCGCAATCACTCTTCCGATGTGAAGCGCGACAACATGATCTGCGAGGACACCAGCGTTTTGGGCGCCGCCGCCGACCTGGCCGGCATCCGCGATATCGAAGTGGTCGACGGCCGCTTCTTCACGCAGCAGGAGGACCGCTCGCGCGCCTACGTAGCGGTGATCGGCGAAACCCTGCGCACCACGCTGTTTCCGGGCGACGCCTCGCCCCTCAATGAACTCATCCGCATCGAAGGCGTGGAATTCACGGTGATCGGCGTCCAGGAAAAGCTGGGCTCGGCCTTCGGGCGCGACCAGGACAAGTCCGTCTACATCCCCATCTCCGCATTCGACCGGTTGTACGGGCCGGGCAACGGTTTCGCGCTGTTCGGGCGGCCCAAGCCGGGCAGCGGGCTGAGCTTGCAGGACGCGCTCGATCTGACGCGCGTCTCGCTGCGCAACCGCTTCCACGCGCGGCCGGGCGAGGCGGACAACTTCGACACGCTGACACCGGATGCCATCCGCGGCTTCATCGACCAGCTGCTCAGCCTGGTGGCGGCGATCGTGGTGCCGGTGACTTGCATTTCGCTGGTGGTGGGCGGCATCGTCATCATGAACATCATGCTGGTGAGCGTCACCGAGCGCACCCGCGAGATCGGGATTCGCAAAGCGCTCGGCGCGCGCCGCGAGGACATCATGATGCAGGTGTTGATTGAGGCGGTGGTGCTGGCGTTCCTGGGAGGCGCGGCCGGCGTGGGGCTGGGCGCCATCGTCACGGCTTTGCTGGGGGTCGCCTTCGGGCTTTCGCTCCACATCACCCTGGGCTATGTCGTGCTCTCGCTGGCGGTGTCCTCGATTGTGGGTGTGGCATCGGGTTGGTATCCGGCGGCGCGCGCTGCCAAACTCGATCCGGTGGTGGCGCTGCGTGCGGAGTAAACCATGAANNATCCTCGGCATCGTCATCGGGATTACCACGGTGGTCACGGTGGCCTCACTCCTCACCGGTTTGCGGCAGGGCGTAGTGGTGTTCTTCAAGGAACTGGGACCGGACAACATCTTCCTCTACAAGACGTCGGGCGACCCGAGCCAGGACAGCCGGATTCCCAAGGAACGGCAACGGCGCGCCCTCAAGCCGGAGTACGTCGATTTCCTCAAGCGCTGGTGCGTCTCGGTGGACGACGTGGGGCTGGAGCTTCTGCTCCCGGCGGCGGTGGACGGCAAGCCGATTACCGCGCGTGTTCCGGGTTATGAATCCGACACGATTGGCGTGACCGGCCGGTCGCCCAACATGCAGGACATCTCGCCGCGCGATTTCGCTACGGGACGCTTTTTCACTTCGGAGGAAGATCATCGCTCGGCGCACGCGGCGGTGATTGGAGCGAGCGTGGCCGAAGCGCTGTTTCCGGACGGCCACGGGACGGGCCGCACACTCATGATGGACGGCGCGGAGTACACCGTCATCGGGGTCTACGCCAAGGCGAAGGGCGGATTCTTCGGCGAGAACGGAATGGATAACGCCATCGATATTCCGCTGCAGACGGCGCGCTCGCGCTATCCGCAGATTGACCGCTTCATGATTACGGCCAAGGCCAGGACGGGGCAGCGGGACGAGGCCTACCAGGAAGTGGAAGGCGCCATGCGGCGCATCCGCCGGCTGGCCACGGCCACACCCGACGATTTTGCGATCTCGACGCCCGACCAGATCATCCAGCAGTTCGACCGCATCACGGGACTGATCGGCCTGGTGGCGATTGCGATTTCGGGCCTGGGTTTGCTGGTGGGCGGCATCGGGGTGATGAACATCATGCTGGTGAGCGTGACCGAGCGGACGCGCGAGATCGGCGTGCGCAAAGCCGTGGGAGCGCGCAAGCGCGACATCATCGGACAGTTCCTGGTGGAAGCCATGACGCTGACCGGGGCCGGAGGCGTGCTGGGCATCCTGATCTCGATCCTCATCACGATGCTGGTAGGCGCCCTGGTGCCGTCGTTGCCTTCGTCGGTGCCCAGTTGGGCGCTGATCACCGGCTTCACGGTTTCGGTGGCCGTGGGCGTTTTCTTCGGCGTATGGCCCGCGGTGAAAGCCGCCCGCCTCGATCCCGTGGACGCGCTTCGCTACGAATAGCCGCAATCCTACATCGTCAACAGCGCCGCCATCAGTTCGATGCCGTCCCAGAGATTTTGCAGCCGCAGATTCTCGTTCGAGCTGTGCTGATTGTCATCGTGATTGGCGATCGGCACCACGATCACGTGCGTACCCAACGGCCGTACGATGCTGGTGAGCGGCAGGCTCCCACCCATGTTGGGAAGTTTTACGGTTTGGCCGCGCGCGCTCTCCACCACGCGGATCACTTCCTGCGCGATCGGCAGGTCCATCGGGGTGCGCACGGCATTCTCGCCGCCGCGCACCACCACTAAGGCTACTTTCGGATGAGACCGCCGCACGTCGGCGTCCGGTTCCTGGTCCACTACGAAGAATCCCTGTTTGCGAATGTGTTCCACTACACGGCTGGTGGTCTGCCTGGCGTCCATGCCCGGCACCAGGCGAATGTCCAACGATGCCGTGGCGGAGGCAGGGATCACGTTGGACGCCTGGTTGCCCGTGCGCGAACTGGCCATTCCGCGGACATTCAGTGCGGGTAGGGTGACTAGTTCGTTAAGCTTCGCGGCCGATCCTTCGGTGGATCCCAGCCAGAACTCGCGCATCAAGCCTGCGTCGATCGCGGGCGCTTCGGCAATGGCGCGCTTCTCGAGCTGGGTCAGCGGCGTAATGCCGTCGTAGAAGTGATCCACCAGCACGCGGCCCTGCGCGTTCTTCATCGACGCCAGCAACTGGGCCAGCATCAGGGCNNGTCACATCGAGGCCGGTGTCTCCGCGGGCGCCGAACACGATCTGTTGCTGGCGCGTCTGGTAGACCGGGCCGTCGCACATCAACCAAAGGTCGCCGGCAAACAGTTGCTGGTTGGCTTCGAGGATCTTCTCCAGGTTAGGCGACCCGCCTTCCTCCTCGCCCTCAAGCGCGAACTTGATGTTCGATCGGGTTTTGAGGCCCGCCGCGCGGATGGCGTCGAGCGCGGTCAGCATAGCGGCGATGGGTGCTTTGTCGTCGCCCGATCCGCGAGCGTAGAGACGCCATTCCGGGTCGAAGGGCTGGCCAGCGGCCGGGAGCGGAATCACCTTGCCGCCGTCCTGGAACGGCTTGTCGCGCAGCACCGGTTCGAACGGCGGGGTGGCCCACTCCTTCGGGTCGAGCGGCTGGCCGTCGTAGTGTGCATAAAAGACGATGGTGCGTGCGGCGCCGGGGGTGAGGATTTCGCCAAAGACTACCGGGTTGGCGCCGGGCACGCTGACCAGTCTGGACGCAATGCCGCGCTGCTCCATCATGCGCGCAATGGTTTCGGCGTTGCGCTGGATGTTGTCGTGGTCGCGGGCAATGTTGGGAATCTGGAGCAGCGCGATGAACTCGTCTACAATGGCCCGCTCATGCTGCTGGCGCCAAAGCCGGGCGGCCTGCGCCGCGGGATTACTCTGCGCCAGAGCCGTGGCGGTGACTAGGCCGATCAGGATCAGAAACCGTTTCAAGGTGCCCTCCTACCGGTGCGAACTCAGCAGCACGATCACCAGGATCACCAACAACACGGCGGCAACCAACAACGCAATCTTGGCCTTGCTGCACGGCCGCTCACCCTGCACTTCGCCGGTGCGGGCATTCACGGCGACCTGGTAGACCTTGTCCTGGAATCGATACGCGCCGATCCAGACCGGCAGCAGCAGGTGGCGAAACATCACGTGAGCGTACTGCGTTTCAATGCTCTCGACGCGCTGTTCGTCGCCGCCGATATCGTGGCGGACGTCGGTCTCGATGGCGCTGTACATGATGCCTTTGGCCTTTTCGAAGCCATCGTGCAGTTCCAGTTGGTATCGTTGCGCCTTAAGGCCGGCCAGGTAGGCTGGCTCATAGGGGCACAGCGATTCCAGGTCCCACGGTTGCAGGCCGTTTAGCTTGGCCTCCGCCACCGCGTGCGAAGCCGGCACCAGCACTCCGTCGAAATGGCGGGACACCTCTCCCGAGGCCGGGTACCAATTGGTCCTCTGCACCTGGCGGGAACGCTGCACGCTGTTGCCGTTGCTGTCGGTTTCGCTGTAATACTCGGTCTCCCAGTAGTGCACGCCGCGCTCGCCGGCGTAGCGGCTTTCGGTATCGGCGTCCTAGTCCCAGAAGGGGAGATAGACACCGCCGATGCCGTCTGGCCGGGCCATGCGTTTGAGCGCGTTGGGAGCGAACCAGCGCGTCTGCAACCAATGGCGAATTTCGGTCAGGGCCTGGTCTTTGGGTATCTTCGCCGGCAACAGGCCGTCGGGCGCGATCAGCGGGTCCGCCGTCTTGGGCTGAGCCACCAGGGGTGCGCCGCAGAACGGACAGGATCCGGCCACTTCGGGCGGATCGAAAACCACTACACTGCCACACCCGTCGCAGGCCACCTGCAATGCCTGGGCACTGAGCGGGGTCAACGCGGACCCACCGCCCGCGGCGGGAAATTCATCCAGGGAGTGAGGGCGAACCGCCGCATTCTTCTCTGCGGGCAACGCCTGGGTCTGCCCGCAGAAAGGGCACTTCATGTTGCCGGTGGCGGGGTCGAACTGCATGCTCCCGGAGCAACCCGGGCAAGGAAACTGGGCAGCTTTGTTTTCTGGCGACATGGGGCCCTATGCCTACGGCTGAGAGCCGCCGCATTCGGGACAGAAGTGCGCGACTTTGGGTATCGGTTTCCCGCAGGTCATGCAGAACTTGGTGCCGCCGGCCACTGCGGGCGCCGCGGCCGACGGCGCCGCTCCTGCCGATTCGGGCACGGCGGCGGCAGGCGGACGGGCGGCATTCATCATCTGCTGAGCCATGGCCAGCCCGGCCCCGAGGCCGACTCCCGCGCCAGCCGCTCCGCCCCCTTCGTTCCCGGCGGCGATGGGCATGGATTGCGCCACCTGAAACTGGGTGTAGCGGCTCATGTCGCCCACCATGTTCATGCCGATCCGCTGGTCCAGCAGCTTCTGCAACTCCTCGGGCAGGGAAATGTTCTCCACCACGAAGCTATCCAGCATCAGGCCGAGGTCCGCGAACACCGGCTTCAGCGTGGCGATCATGCTGGTGGCGAGCTGCGCCTGGCTGGCGGTCATATCGAGGAACGAAACCGCCGCGCCGGCGAAGGCATCGGTCATGCGGGCCACAATGGTGTTTCGCAACTGGCCTTCCAACTCGCTGGCCTGGTACTCATCGCGGGTCCCGCTCACTTTTTCGTAGAAGACGCGCGGATCGGCGACGTGATAGGCGTAGATCCCGTAAGCGCGCAGGCGCACGGCGCCGAACTCTTTGTCGCGAATCGTGATGGGCGTGGCGGTGCCCCACTTCTGGTCGAGCTGCTGGCGCGTGGAGTAGAAATACACGTCCGATTTGAAGGGCGACTGGAAGGCCTTGTCCCAATTCTTGAGGTTCGTCAGCAGCGGCAAGGTCTGCGTGGTGAGCGTGTACAGACCCGGGTTGAAGACGTCGGCGATCTGTCCCTCATTGACGAAGACGGCCATCTGCGAATCCCGCACCGTCAACTGCCCGCCGTTTTGAATTTCCATAGCCTCCATGGGATAGCGGTAGGCGAGGATGCCATCGCCCGGCTCGGTCCAATGGATAACGTCGATGAACTGTTTAGAGAAGAAGCTCATAGAAGTGAGGCGCTCATCCAGCAGTATACTTCAGGCGCGTATCATCGCAGGCATTTCGGGGGCATTCGTTCCTAGTTGCCGGAGGGCTTTTCGACGTGGTCGATTACGATTTGTTGGCTAGTGGTCTTGGTGAGTTCCAGGCGCAGTCCGAGTTGGAGCTTCAGGGCTTCCGCGAGTGACGGGCCGTCGGGAGCCGGTGCGGGGGCGCTGCTGTCGGCGCCGGGCGCACGGTCGGGAACGAATTCGAACGTGAAATCGTAATGCGCGGTCAGGCCGGTTTTGTCGACCACCGGGCGATCCAGGGCGCGCGAAATGAATAGCGCCCACAGATCCATGGTGGCGTTGATGCCCTGCACTTTACCGGGGCCGGCGCCGCCGATGGGGGGATAGTTTTTGTCGTTGGGATCGTGCTCGGTGAGCTTAACGCCGGCCTTGTCGACCACCAGGGCGAAGCCGGATGTCTCCTTGCTCTCCTTGTGGATCTTGAGTTGGCAGCGGTCGGCCAGCAGGTTCTGCAGCATGACGTGCAACTCCCCGATGGTGGAAGGCTTTTCGGCCTTGGCATTCAAATCGTAGAGGTCGTTGCCAAACCACGAGGGGGCGCCGGAAATCTGGGTGTCGCGGACGGTGTAGGCAATCATCAGGTAGGTTCGCAGGGGCATATTGGTACCTACATACCCCTGGTTGCCGGGCATGGGTCGAATGATGCCGCCTCGCCCGCCGGGCAGGCTGGGCTTGAGGGATGCCACCTCAAAGCGCGGCGAATCGCCGGCAGGGGTGGGGGAGTCCTGCGTCTGGGCGGGAGAGAGTATGGCGCAGACGGAGGCAATGGCGGCGATGCCGGCCGCGGGATGACAGAGGCGGAGAATCATGGCGACGTTTCCTTTCTCAGGGGGTCCCAGATCTTAACTGACGCTGCAGAGGAGTTTTTGTTTCCGTTGAGGGTCCTGGTATTAGCGAAAATGCGTCTGTCTCAATTTGGCTAATTTGGCTTGATTACAAGTCTTCAGGCTGTAGCCCGGTCTTCTTGGCGATCTGAGCGAGAAGCCAAGGGCCGACTTCATCGTCGTCGTGGAACGCAAACGTATAGTTAGGCCACCCGGTTCGCTTGAGGCGGCGGTGAGATCCCTTTTGCCAGGCGAGCTCCCATCCTATCCGCAGCAGGGCAGCCAGGAGCCGCCTCGCCTTGACAGATTTCCAGCGGCTCATGCCACTGAAAACACCTTGGTGAAGGGTTCGGGAACGTCCTCGCCATGATCGATGCAGTCGGCAGCAACGCGTAGCGCAAGCGCTCGGACGGCGGCAATCGCCAACTCGCGAGTGGTGCCGTATGCCATAACCCCTGGCATCGACTCGACATCGGCCCACCAGCGGCCGTCTTCTTCGCGCCCGACCATGATCGGAATGGACTCTAGCGTGATTCTCTCCATCGATCTCTCTTCTACATTATAAGCCACGGTCCGTCACCTGTTCCTCCAAGCGTTTGAATGCGCTTGACGAGCTATACGTCAACGCCGTATAGTGACAGGCGTGATCGCCGAGATCGACGGTCTGTAGGCATACGGGTCGCTGGCTCGGCCGTTGCCACCGCGTTTACCAGTAGCTTACGATAGTACATCTAGGAGGGCAGAATGGTCCGGAAAATCGTAATGGCGGCTGTAGCGGCGGTACTGGCGGCGTCGCCCCTGTTGGCGGACTTTAGCTATCACGAGAAAAGCACCATCACGGGTGGAATAATGGCCAGCCTGATGAAGGTGGCGGGCGTCTTTTCCAAGCAGGCGCGCGAACCCATGGAATCCACGGTGGCGTTGCAGGGCGACAAGATGGCGACCCGGTCGGCGACGCACGCCAGCATCATCGACCTTGGCAGCGAGACCATCACCAGCATCGACCTGCAAAGGAAGACGTACTCGGTCATGACCTTCGAGGAGATGAAGCAGGCGTTGGAGCAGATGTCGCAAAAGATGAAGCAGCAGCCCGCCGACAAGCCCAATGTCGATTTCAAAGTATCGGTCACCAGCACGGGAAACGCCAGGCAAATCGCCGGCTTCGACGCCCGAGAGATGGTTCTCAAGATGGAGATGCAGAGCACCGATCCGCAGAGCGGCCAGCAAGGCACGATGGTGATCACGACCAACGTCTGGATTGCGCCTGCCGTACCCGGATACGGCGAGGTCCGCGATTTCCACGCGAGGATGGCGAAAAAGCTGAACTGGACCCCCGGCGGCAACATGTTCATGGCGCGTCCGGACGTGGCCAAAGGCATGGCCGAGGTCGATAAACAGGCCGCGAAACTGGATGGCATGCCGGTGTTCCAGACGGTGAGCATGGGTGCGCAAGGCCAGCCGGGAGCGACGTCCTCCACCGACAGCACGCAGAAGCCATCCCAGCAACAACAGCAACAACAACCACCTCCACCCGAGCGCCCGAGCCTGGGCGGAGCGCTGGGCGGAGCGCTTGGCCATAGATTGGGTGTCGGCAAGAAGAGCCAATCCAGCGATACGCCGCCGGCTCAAGCGGGATCCTCCGGGGATGCTTCCGGCTCCCTGCTTGAAATGCAGGTGGAAATGAGCGGCTTCTCATCCGCCCCCGCTGACAGTTCCCTTTTCTCGGTTCCAGCCGGCTTTAAGAAAGTGGACTCCGACATGAAACGGGGGCGGTGACGCTTCTCCGCCAAGCGGAAATCAAGCGTGAGCGCACGCATTCAGAAGGCTGGCAATTCAGTGTGCGCGGCCAACCCAACACGAAATCCCCGCCACGTCAGCACTTGAACGGGTCGCTTCGATCGTTTCTCTGGCCCGACACCCTGCGGTGTGAGTGATCGCGAGCCCTACTCAAACCCCTTCTTGAATTCGTCGAACTCGCGGCGCAGGGCAGCAAGGTCGGCGGCTAGCTGATCGACGCGGGTGGTCGCGGGCGGCGCGGCGGCTCCGTGCTCGCTGGGCTCTTCGGATATTGCGACGTCGCCGGACAGGAGGTGGGTCCAGCGTTGCTCCTTGAAGCCGATGTTGCGCGGCAGCTTCTTCACAAATTCCATCTCCGCTAGGTGGGCTAGCGTGGATTCCACCGCTTCCAGGTCGTCGAAGGTGTGGAGACGTTCGCTGCGGCCGCGGAGTTCGCCGGGGGTCTGCGGGCCGCGCAGCATCAGGACGCAAAGGATGGCGGCTTCGCGGCGGCCCAGGTTGAACTTTTCGGTGAAGCGCTGCTCGTGCTTGGGGACGCGGGCGTCGCGGCCGGTGATGCGGCTTGTGAGGCCTTTCAGGCGCAAACGTTCGAGCGCGTCTTCTACGGTCTCGTCATCGTAGGCGACTACCGGCTCGCGATTCGACTTCTGGTTGCACGCGTTCACCAGGGCGTTCAGGGAGAGCGGGTAATACTCCGGGGTGGCGATTTCCTTCTCCAGCAGCGCGCCGAGCACGCGCACCTCCGCGGTGTCGAGTTGCCAGTCCATTTTTACAGTTTACGTGGTTATCGTTGTTATGATGGACGTTTCATGACGTCTCCGGAATTGGAGTCGGCGCGCCGGGTAGCGCGCCGGCACGGCGAACAGATCGGGCGCTTGATCAAAGACGCGGCGGAGATCAACATCAAGATCCACTGCGCGGCGGAGTCGCTCCTGACGCGCCAGTCCCCCGACGGTTTCTGGTGCGGCGAACTGACCGCCGATACGACGCTCGAATCCGATTACATCCTTCTGCAACTGTGGCTGCACCAGCCGGAGGGCGCGCAGTGGGATCCGCCGTCGCGCGCGCGGATTGAAAAGGCCTGCCGGTCGATTCTGGAACGGCAGTTGCCGAACGGCGGGTTCAATATTTACCGTGGGGGCCCGGCGGAAGTCAGCGCCACGGTGAAAGCTTACTGCGCGCTGAAACTGGCCGGTCGCGATGCGGAGAGCGAGCCGCTGCGGAAGGCGCGCGAACGCGTCCTGGCGCTGGGCGGCTTGCAGGCCACCAACAGCTACGTCAAGATCAACCTGAGCCTCTTCGGCCTCTATCCCCGGCAATTCGCGCCTACGGTGCCTGTCGAGATCACACTGCTGCCGGGCAACGTGCTCTACGAGATGTCTTCGTGGACGCGGTCGATTCTGATGCCGCTCTCCATTGTGCAGGCGCGCGGGGCCAACCGGCGCGCGCCCGACGGATTCACGGTGGACGAACTGCTGCTGCCTGGCATGAGCCTGAAACTGCCCAAGAAGAACAAGTTCTCGGTGCTGTTTCACCATCTGGACCGTGTGTTTAAAGTGTGGGAGAAACGCGGCTCGCAGCACATCCGCGGCGCCGCGATTCGCGAGGCGGAGCGCTGGATTCTGGATCGCGCGCGGTCCACCGAAGGGCTGGGCGCCATCTTCCCGGCGATGATGTATTTCATCATGGCGCTCGACGCGCTCGGCTACCCGAAAGACCACAAGGACCTGGCGGATGCGGTGCACCACTTCGAATCGCTAATCCTGGAAACCGGCGACCGGTTTATTTTCCAGCCGGCGGTTTCGCCCATCTGGGATACGGCCATCAGCGTTTTCGCGCTGGGCGAAGCCGGCCGCAAGGACCACGCCGGCATGCGGCGCGCGGCCGATTGGCTGATCAGCAAAGAGGTGAGGCGCAAGGGCGATTGGAGTGTGAAGCGTCCGGATACGGAACCCTCGGGCTGGGCCTTCGAATTCGCCAACGAGTTTTACCCGGATATCGACGACACCGCCATGGTGCTGCTGGCGCTGATGCATGCCAAGGGCAGCGACCTGGCGGCGCAGGCGGCGGCGGAACGGCGTGCCATCAACTGGCTGCTGGCCATGCAATCGTCGGATGGCGGATGGGCGGCCTTCGACGTGGACAACAACTGGGCGGTGCTCAACCATGTTCCGTTCGCCGACCACAACGCCATGCTCGACCCCACTTGCCCGGACATTACGGGGCGTGTGGTGGAATGCCTGTGCCGGCGCGGGTTGGCGGAGCACGAGGCCGTGAGGCGCGGCGTGGCCTATCTGCTGCAGGCGCAGGAAAAGAATGGAAGCTGGTACGGGCGCTGGGGCGTGAATTATTTGTACGGCACGTTCCTGGCAATGCGGGGCCTGGCGGCGAGCGGCGTGCCCGGCGCGCAGGAAGCGATTGCGCGGGGAGCGGATTGGCTGCGCGCCACGCAGAACCCGGACGGCGGATGGGGCGAATCGTGCGCCAGCTACGCGCGCGATCGCTTTCTGCCCGCGCCGAGTTGCGTCTCGCAGACGGCTTGGGCGGTCTTGGGACTGCTGGCGGCGGGCCGCAGCGGCGCCGCGGTAAGCAGCGGCGTCCAGTTCCTGCTGGAGCGGCAGCGCGCCGACGGCACGTGGCCGGAGGATACCACTACGGGCACCGGTTTCCCGAATGTCTTCTATTTGACGTACGGGATGTACCGGGATTATTTTCCGCTGCTGGCGCTGGCGCAGTTTGCGTGAGCGGAGGCCGCCTGAACGGCGGCTGCGGGCAGAATTGCCCGCCCCACTAAAGGGTGGTGGTAATTTCGGGGATTCGGATTATAATGTCGGTGTACGATATGTTACACCTCGATACCGGCAATACCGGATTCATGCTGCTGTGCTCCAGCCTGGTCATGCTTATGACACCAGGGCTGGCCTTTTTTTATGGGGGCCTGGTGGGGCGCAAGAATGTACTGTCGATCATGATGCAGAGCTTCGTCTCCATGGGATGGACGACGGTGCTCTGGTGGCTGTGCGGGTTCTCGATGTGCTTCAGCGGGGACCTGAAATCCGGCACGGATTTTGCCGGCATTATCGGCAATTTTAATTGGGCGTTCCTGAGAGGGATCACTCTATCGACGCCTTCACCGAATGACACGATTCCAATGATCGTATTCTGCGGGTATCAGATGATGTTCGCGATCATCACTCCGGCGCTGATCACGGGTGCATTTGCGAACCGGGTCGCGTTCAAGGCGTACATGCTGTTTCTAACGGGGTGGCTGCTGTGCGTGTATTTCCCGTTCGTTCACATGGTGTGGGGCGGCGGGCTGCTGGCATCCTGGGGCGTGAAGGATTTCGCGGGCGGCATTGTGGTGCACAATATCGCGGGCATGGCGGCGCTGGCATCAGTGCTCTACGTGGGTAAGCGGCGCGTGGTTGACAAAGGTCTGCACAGCATCCCGCTGGTGGCGCTGGGCGCGGGGCTGCTCTGGTTCGGATGGTACGGGTTCAACGCGGGCAGCGAGTTCCGCGTGGATTCGATCACAGCGGTGGCGTTTCTGAATACGGACGTCGCGGCGTCTTTCGGCGCGGTGGCGTGGCTATTGGTGGAGTGGCTCAACAGCCGCAAGCCGCACTTCCTCGGCCTGTTGACCGGCGGGGTAGCGGCGCTGGCCACCATCACGCCGGCGGCCGGCTACGTTTCGCCGAGCGTGGCAGCCCTGATTGGGACGGTGGCGGGCATTGTCTGTTACTACGCGGTGGCGCTGAAGAACCGCCTGAAGTGGGACGACGCCCTGGATGTTTGGGGCGTGCATGGCGTGGGCGGAATGCTGGGCATCATCCTGCTGGGCATTTTCGCTTCCACCGCGTGGAACCCGGCATCTACAGGCGGAGTGGACGGATTACTGCGCGGAAATCCCGGTTTCTTCGCCATCGAGTGCATCGCGGTGCTGATCTCTTCGGCGTGGGCATTTCTCTTCACGCTCTTTATGCTCTGGCTGATCGACCGGATCACGCCCGTCAAAGTCACCGCAATAGCCGAGGAAATTGGTCTGGACGCGGAACTGCACGGCGAACAGGCTTATACCGTGGAAGTGTAGAATCGCCATGGTTCGGCGCGCCCTGCTGGCGGGCCTGGCGGCAGCGATGCTGCACGCGCAAGCTCCGCCCTCCGACCAGTCCGATAAGAAGTGGTACCAGATAGTCACGTTCAATGGCTTCCTATCTGGGAGTTACAACTGGAATTTCAACCAGCCCGCAGACCGCACCAATGGGTTCCACGTTTTCGATTTCGCGGACCGCTACTGGAAGCTGGATGTAGCGGAAGCGGTGGTTCAGAAGGCCGCATCGAAGAAAGGCGATTGGGGATTCCGAGTGGATCTGGAGGCGGGGCAATCGATTCCGGAGATCGAAGCAGCCTATGGCCTGTTCCGCGATCCAGATTCGGGCAAAGCCGGGCACTTCGATATCCAGCAGGCGTTTGTCAGTTACGTCGCGCCCATTGGAAAAGGACTGCGCTTCGACGGCGGCAAGTACGTCACGCACATGGGTTACGAGGTGATCGACGGGTATGACGGATGGAACGACAACGCCACGCGCTCGTTCTTATTCGGCTATGCCATTCCCTTTACGCAGACCGGCATTCGGATAAGCTATCCGTTTAGCGACAAGCTCTCGGCGCAGGTGCATTTCATGGACGGCTGGGACGAAGTGACCGACAACAACCGTGGAAAGACCGCGGGGTTCCAGGTTGCCTACACGCCGGCGCCCGCCGTGATACTTACTCTGAACGGGATTTATGGCCCCGAACAAAAGGAAGACGAACACGACTATCGGCAGGTGTGGGAACTGACGGCGCTTTGGAAGGCCTCCGGCCGTTTCAGTTTTGGTCTGGACACACTGTACGGCCACGAGGCAGCGGCGGTGGAGGGATACGAAGGACGCGAGCAAGGCGATTGGACGGGAGCCGCGGGATACCTGCACACAGCGGTTACTAAGAAGTTTTCCCTCAACCTGAGAGGCGAAGTTTTTTCCGACCGCAGCGGCGCGCGGACCGGAGTCGGGCAGACGCTGAAAGAAGTGACCGCGACCCCCGAGTGGCGGATCGACAAGCACGTGATCCTGCGGGGCGATGTGCGGTTTGACTGGTCAGACGGCGAAGTCTTCCGCAAAGCGAACGGCTACGCTCGCCAGCAACTCACGGCGATGATCAATTTGTTACTGGTGGATTGAGGCGCCGATGTGGGGCAGCCTATTCAGGCTGCGGGCGATCGCTGAATCTTCAGGCCGATTCGGGAGCCAGACGGGAAAAACCCTCATACTGTCTATGGAATCAAACCCCCCGAGCGGTGCGGAGTTGCGCGGGGTGCGCTCACTGCGCCACGCGCACGGTCTTAATGTTGACAAATTCACGAAGTCCGCAGGAACTAAGTTCGCGACCGTACCCCGATCGCTTCACGCCGCCGAAAGGCAGAGCCGGATCGGACGCTACCATCGTGTTGACGAAGACCATGCCGGCTTCGATCTGGTCGACGAAGCGGGCCTGCTCGGCGTCGTCGGTGGTCCAGACACTGGCGCCGAGACCGAATTCGGTATCGTTGGCGATGCGGATGGCGTCGTCGATGTCGTCGGAGCGAAACAGGACGGCCACGGGTCCGAAGAGTTCTTCGATGTAGGCGGGGGAATTACCGGGGACATCGGCGAGCACGGTGGGGGCATAGTAGTTGCCGGGGCCCGGGAGGCGCTGGCCGCCGGTGAGCGCGCGCGCGCCCATCTCGACGGAGCGGCGCACCTGCTGGTGGAGGGCTTCGAGAATGGCGGGAGTGGCGAGGGGACCCAACTGGGTAGCTTCGTCCATGGGGTCGCCGACGCGCACGGCCTGCATGCCTTCGACGAAGCGGCGCTCGAACTCGGCGTAGATGCGCGCGTCGACGATAAAGCGCTTGGCGGCAATGCAGGATTGTCCGTTGTTGAGGATGCGGGCATCGATGGCGGTGCGAACGGCGCGGTCGAGATCGGCCGAGGGCATGACGATGAAGGGATCGCTGCCGCCCAATTCGAGCACGGTCTTTTTGATCTGGCGGCCGGCCTGCGCGGCCACCTGGGCGCCGGCGGGCTCACTGCCGGTGAGCGAGACGGCTCTGATTCGCGGGTCCTCGATGACGCGCTGGACCTTGGCGGAGCCGATCAGCAGGGTTTGAAAGACGTCGTCGGGGAAGCCGGCACGGCGAAAGATCCGCTCGATCTCGATGGCGCATTGGGGCACGTTGGACGCATGTTTCAAGAGGCCGACGTTGCCGGCCATCAGGGCCGGAGCGGCGAAACGGAAGACCTGCCAGAAAGGAAAGTTCCAGGGCATGACGGCAAGGAGCGGGCCGATGGGCTGATAGCGCAGATAACTGCTGGCCGGGCCGCCGGCGATTACATCGTCGGCAAGCAACTGCTGGCCGTGCTCGGCGTAATAGCGGCAGGCGAGCGCGCACTTGGCGGCTTCGGCGCGCGCGGCGGCGATCGGCTTGCCCATTTCGAGTGTCATGATGCGGCCGAGGCGGTCCTGCTCCTGTTCCAGGATGCGGGCAGCGGCATGGAGGTGCTGGGCGCGGACGCCGGGATCGGTGCGGCGGTAAGACTGGTAGGCAGCAGCGGCGCGCGCCAGCTTCTCTTCGAGCCCGGCATCGGTCAGCGGATCGAACGTGCGCACGGTCTGGCCGGTGGCGGGGTTAATGGAAGCGATCATCATGACCATTGTAGGATGGTGGCGCTCGCCTGTTAGAATGGTCTCAGCAATGGCCTCCGCAGCTCCCACGTCACCTTTGCGCCTAATACTGGAAGGACAGCTCTCGCTGCTCTCCGGCGAAATGGAGCGGCTGTTTCAGGAATCGCGCGAGCGGGCGCGCGAGGAGTTGGCCGAGCAGTTGAACCAGGCGGTGCGGCGGATCCGCCAGGCTTCGACGCCGGAGGAACGATTGGCCACGCTGCTTGATGCGGCGTGCGGGTTCGCGAGCGGCGCGGCGATTTTCCGCATCGATGGCGACGTGGCGCGCGGCGAGAGAATCCGCGGCGTGCCGGAGGACATCGCGCAGGTTTTCGGCGATTTCGAAATTCCGCTGGCATCGGCCGCGGCCCTGGCTGGGGCGGTGGAGAGTCGCGATCCGGTGATTGCTGCGACCACGGGCGCGGAAGTTTCGGGCGAAATGGCCGGGTTGGCGTCGCACGGGGCGGAAGATCGCGCCTCCATTTTTCCGCTCGTGGTGGAGAACCAGGTCCCGGCCTTGTTGTATGCGTGGGGCGATGTGCAGGGAGCGGCGCTGGAGCTGTTCGCGCAGGTGGCGGCGGCGGCCTGGACCGTACCCGCGGCGGCGCCGGTGGAGCTGGTGACGATTTCATTTCCGGAACCGGCTGCGGCTCCGGCCGCGCCCGAACTTTCCGGCCCCGAATTTTCCAGCGACGAAGAGCGGCAGCATTTGCGGGCGCAGCGTTTTGCGCGGGTCCAGGTGGCGGAGATGCGGCTGCACGAAGCCGCCGCGGTTTATTCGGGCGCCGCGCAGAAAAACCTCTATGAGGCCTTGCGCCCGCGGATTGACGCGGCGCGCGCCGCTATGCGGGAAAAGTTTTTCGAACCCTGTCCCGGCATGCTGGACTATCTGCATCTGGAACTGGTGCGAACGCTGGCTCATGACGATCCGGAACTGCTTGGCAACGACTATCCCGGCCCTTTGGTTTAGCCTGCTGGCGCTGACGGCGATTTCGGCGCCGCCGTCCGGCCTGGCCCCGCTGGTGCGCGCGGATCGCGAAACGCCCAGCGCCGCACGGCGGGCGGCGGTGGAACAGTGGGCCGCGTCCCATCCGCAGGACGCTCCGCTGGCGCGGCTGGGACTGGGGATTGCGGCTTACGAGCAGAAAGACTTCGCCGGCGCGATCGCCCAGTTGAAGAAACTGCGCGGGCAGTTGCCGCAGGTGGGCGATTACATCGGGTACTACCTGGCGGCCGCGCGCGTGGAATCGAAGGATTTCGCCGGTGTGGCGGCGGACCTGGCGCCGGCGCATGCGACCGCGACGGTTTCACCGTTCGCCGCGAGGGCTTGGATTCTGGAAGCGCGCGCGGCGGAGGACAGCGCGCCGGCCGAAGCGGTACGCGTGCTGCGCGAGCATTACGCGGAATTGCCGCAGCCGGAGGGCGATCTCAACCTGGCGGACAGCTTCCTGGCGCTGGGCGATCAAGCGCACGCGGCCGAATCTTATCAGCGGGTCTACTATCAGTTCGTTGCGGGAGATGCGGCGGCGCGCGCGGCGGCGGCCATCGCATCGCTCGAGGTATCCATGGGCGCGGCTTATCCGGCGCCGCCGCCGCAGCAGATGCTGCACCGCGCCGACCGTCTGCTGGATGCGCATCTGTATCCGCAGGCGCGCGCGGAGTACCGGTCATTGGCCGGGGAACTGAGCGGGCCGGAGCGCGACCTGGCGCGGGTGGGCGTGGGGGCAGCCGATTTTCTGAACGGCGGGACGCCACAGGCGTACCCGTACCTGCGCGGGCTGGAATTGCCAGATTCGGAGGCGGATGCGGAGCGCCTCTATTACCTGGCGGAATGCACGCGGCGTTTGACGGACGATGACGAATTGCATGCCGCGCTGGAGCGCCTGGAGCGGCACTATCCGCGGTCGCCGTGGCGGCTGAAGGCGCTGCTTTCGGCGGCCAACCGCTATCTGCTGGTGAACCAGCCGGCCGATTTTGGGCCGCTCTATCAAGCGGTGTACCAGAATTTTCCCGACGCGGTGGAAGCGGCGCAGAGTCATTGGAAAGTGGCCTTCCAGGCCTATCTGCACGACCAGCCGGATGCCGGGCGGCTGCTGCGGGAGCAGTTGCGCAACTATCCGGGCCACGCCGCGGCGGGCGCGGCGCTGTACTTCCTGGGCCGGAGGTTCGAAATGGACCGGGATGTGGCGTCGGCGCGCGCCTGCTATCAGTGGCTGGTGCGGACGTGGGAAAACCATTACTACGCGATGCTGTCGCGCGACCGGCTGGCCGCGACGCGGGAGCTGTCCGTGGGGATGCCGTCGATGGAGATCACGCAGTTTCTGGCGAGCGTGGTGGTGCCCGGTGCGCGGCCAATTCCGCGCGACACCGTGGAGGCGACCAGCGTGCGCATCGAACGGTCGCGCACGCTGCGCGATGCGGGCCTGGCCGATCTGGCGGACTCCGAGCTGCGGTTCGGCGCGCGCCACGGCGGCCAATCGCAGTTGCTGGGGATGGAAATGGCGGCTGCGGCGGATGCGCCCCACTTGGGCCTGCACATCATGAAGGGAATGGCGCCGGAGTACCTCAACCTGCCGATCGATGCGGCGCCGCGGCAATTCTGGGAACTGCTGTTTCCGCTGCCGTACCGCGCCGAGTTGGACAAGGCGGCGCGCGACCAGGAGTTGGATCTATACCTCCTGGCCGGTTTGATCCGGCAAGAATCGGAGTTTGATCCAAAGGCGCTCTCGCACGCCAGCGCTTACGGCTTGACGCAGGTGCGTCCGACAACGGGCCGCCAGTACGCGCGCAAACTCGGCATCCAGCGGTTCACCAATCGCATGCTGTTCCAGCCGGCCACCAACGTCCAGATCGGCTCGTCGATTTTCCGCGGCATGCTATCCCAGAACAACGGGCGCGTGGAGCAAACCCTGGCGGCATACAATGCCGGGCCGGGACGGTTAACGCGATGGCTGGGGTGGAACGAATACCGCGAGCCGGCGGAATTTGTGGAGTCGATTCCCTTTACCGAGACACGGGACTACGTGCAGGCGGTGTTGCGGAATGCGGACCTGTATAGGCGGCTGTACGGGCGGTAAAGGGCCCTCTCAAAAACTATTGCGTTCTTTGAGTTTCTTCCGGACGTAGTCATGACCAGGAGGAAACAAATGAGAATCGTAGGATTCGCGCTGGCGGCGGTGCTGGCGGCGGCGCTGGCGGCCCAGGAAATCAAGCTGCCGGTCAACCTGGACAAACTGGCGGCCAAGGCCGTGGAATCGGTGGACGTCACGCTGGATGGCACCATGCTGCGCTTGGCGGGACGTTTCCTTTCCGGCAAGGATAAGGATGACGGCCAGACGCGCGCCAAGAACCTGATCTCCGGGTTGCAGAGTATCGCAGTGCGCAGCTTCAAATTCGCCAGCGCCGGCGAATATTCGGCGGCGGACGTGGACGCGGTGCGCGCGCAGGTGCAAGGGGCGCCGTGGGGGCGGGTTGTGGGAGTGAAGAACAAAGAGGGGGACAATGTGGACGTCTATTTCAAGGACGGCGGCGAGGGAAAACTGGCGGGTATCGTGCTGATTGCGGCTGAACCCAAGGAACTGACGGTCGTGAGCATCGTTGGCAATATCGATCCTTCGCAACTGGGCGAACTGGGCGGCGAGTTCGGCATTCCCAAGCTGGATGTGAACGTGCATCTCGGCGGAAAGAAGAGCGGCAAATGAGGGCGCGGCTGCTGGTGGTATTGCTGGCGGTGGCAAGCGCCGCGTGGGGAGCGGACTGGGAATTCGACCGCGTCGTGAAGACCATCGAACACCAGTATGGCGTGCGGCAAACGCACATCCCGTTGATGGGCGTCGCCAGTTTCTTTGTCAAAGTCGTGCGGCCTGGAGGCGCGACGGGCTTCAAACTGGCGGTGTTCGAAGATCTGAGGAACGACGAACAAGACCAGGAGACACTGGACCGCTTTATGGACCGGATCGGCGGAAGCGATCTGCACCGCCTGCTGCGGGTGCATTCGCGGCACGACGGCGAATCGGCTTACATCTACTTAGGGGATTTGGGCCGCACCACGAAGATGCTGCTGGTAACGTTCGGTCGCAACGAAGCCACCGTGATGCAAGTGAACCTCAACGTGGATGCGCTGCTGCGTATGTTGAACGATCCGAGTAAGGGCCGCCGGGACTACTGCTGCGGCGCCGGATCGATGTAGGGGCGGTAGCGGTTGCGCTGCATGAGTTCGCGGGCTGCCTGGGCGGCTTCGGGAAGCACATAGAAGAATGCGCCGACGCGGGTGGTCTGGAAGATGAAGCCTCCGCGGTATTCGTCGGCTTCGACGCCGTAATCGACGCCGGCTTCGGTGAAGACGGATTCCAGGCGGAGCGCGTCCTTCAATTTCTTTGCGATGTAGATAAGGGCGGGGTCTTTGCCTTCGAAGAAAGGGGCTTCCTGCCGCATGCACCTACAGTTTACTGAAGTGCGGGCAGGCGAACCGCCTGCCCCACCAATCGAATCACTTTACGGTGAAGGGGACGGAGGCGGTGACGTTCGCCCAGGCGACGTCGATTTTACCTTTGTTACCGGTGGCGCTGAGAGTGATCTTGAGGGTTTCGACCAAGTCGCTGGGCTTGCCCATGGTCATGGGGACGCGGCCGACATCTTTGGCGGGATCTTCCGTGGTGGTGCCGTCCATGTTGATGCCCCATTGGTTGCGAGTGCCTGCTGCGTTCATCAACTGCTTATTGACGATGAGCTGCCACTTTCCCTTGTCGAGAGCCACGTAGAGGGTATACTCACCGGCGGGGACAGCGAGGCCGTTGAGGTCGAGGGCGGCATCGGTGTGCAGGACGGTGGCGTAGTCCGCGCCCAGACGCCATACGGAGTCATCGGGCTGCAGAGCTTTGTCGCCGCCGAATACGGTGCGGCCGTTGACGGAGGGCGCGTGGTAGGCGATCCACAGGCTTTTGCCATTCACGGTGACGGACGTTTCCGCGTTGGGACTCTTCTTATTGCCGGTCTTGAGTTTTTCCTTGTCCACCTGGGCCAGCGCAGTCAGCATTCCTCCGAGCAACAGGGCGCATATGACGATTCGTTTCATTTCGGTACGATCTCCTTTTCCATAGCCGAGTATACAACGCGATTGCCCGAAACCAGCAGTCCGATGAGGCCCAGCAGGCCACACGTGCGGCTGAGTACATCGAGCGCGCCGGAAGTTCGGGGCTCGCGATCGCGCAGACAGCCGGCGGCCAGTTGAATGAGTGCGGAATCACCCCAAGCGCTGCCGTCGCGATCGTAGACCACGGTTCGGCGCCGGCGGAGCGAGATGGCACAGCCGAAGACAAAGGCCACGAGCAAAGGCCGCCGGATGGCTAACCATGCGCTGGAGTGTGGTGCCTGCGGCAGCATAGATCAGGCGAAGTGCAACAGGGACTGGAAAACGGCCGGCAGGCGCGTTACGAAACGGGTGTCGGGACGTCTGGATGAGCCAGGGGGTAATCGTTCAATGAAGACAGGGAGAGCTTTCGTTACTTGTGTGTTGATGGCCGCGGGAAGTGCGGAATTGGGGGCGCAGAGCCTTTTGAGCCTGCCGGAGGCCAGCCAGAGTGCCACGGTGAGCCAGCGCGTCGGGCTGACCGACATCACGGTGCGGTATCACCGGCCGTTGGTGAACGGGCGGAAGGTCTGGGGCGGGCTGGTGCCGTACGGACAGGTGTGGCGGGCGGGCGCCAATGAGAACACGACGATTGAGTTTTCGACGCCGGTGACGGTGGAAGGTCAGCCGCTGGCCAAGGGGGTCTACGGGCTGCACATGATGCCGGGGACAGATGAGTGGAGCGTCATCTTCTCCAGGAGCTCGACAGCGTGGGGGAGTTTCTCCTACGACAAGGCGGAGGACGCGCTGCGCGTGACGGTGAAGCCGCAGCCGAGCGAAATGCATGAAGCGCTGACGTACGATTTTGACGACGTGAAGCCGGAATCGGCGGCGGTGACGCTGCGATGGGAGAAACTGGCGGCGGGATTCCACGTGGGGGCGAACGAAAACGAGGTCACCCTGGCGAGCCTGCGGCAGGAACTACGCGGCGGCAAGCAGTATGTGTGGGAAGGCTACGCCGAGGCGGCGCAATATTGCGCGCAGCACAATGTGAATCTGGAAGAAGGGCTGACGTGGGCCAACCGGTCGATTGCAGTGGAGGAGCGCATGGAGAACGTGATGCTCAAAGCCCAACTACTGAAGGCGCTGAACCGAGGGACGGAAGCGTCGGCGGCGAAGGACCGCGGGCTGGCGATCGGCAGCGTGATCCAGGTTTATTTTTTCGGAAGGCAGTTGCAGGCGGAAGGCAAACAGGCGGAAGCGATGGATATTTTCCGCCTGACGATCAAGAGATTTCCGGATCACTGGGTGTCGCACATGGCCCAGGCACGCCTGAATTCCGCCGCGGGAGATTACGCAGGGGCCCTGAAGGAAATCAAGACGGTACAGGGTATGGATATCCCCGAAGTGCAAAAGCCCAATCTGGTGAACCTGGCCAAGCGGCTGGAGAACAGAGAAGACATCAACAAGTAGCCGCCAGTTTACGGGCGCGGCGGAATACGGCCAGGAGCATCTTCTCATTGAGCTTGCCGGTGGACGTGTTCTGCTGGCTAGGGTGGTAGGAAGAGACCAGGATGGGCTGGCCGGGCGCGGTGGAGAACTGGCGGTCGTGTCCAAAAACGAAAGGCGCGCGGCTGCGGATGAGGCCGCGCGATTTGAGGATGTCGAGGTAATTGTCGAAGGCGATCTTGCCCAGGGCCACGACCACTTTGAGGGTGGGCAGCAGATCGAGCTCGCGTTCGAAGTAAGGCCGGCAATTGCGGATTTCTTCGGGCAGCGGTTTGTTGCCGGGCGGCGCGCAATGGCAGACGGCGGTGATGTAGGCGCCGGTGAGAGTGAGGCCGTCTTCACGGGAACCGCTGGAGGGCTGCGAGGCGAAGCCGGCTTTGTGGAGGACGCGATACAGGATGTCGCCGGACTTATCGCCGGTGAACATGCGGCCGGTCCGGTTGGAGCCGTGGGCGCCGGGCGCGAGTCCGAGGATGAGAACGGCCGCGGCTGGATCGCCAAAAGAGGGGACGGGACGGCCCCAATACTCCCAGTCGCGATAGGCACGGCGCTTCACCAGGGCGATGCGGGCGGTGTATTCCGTTAGACGCGGGCAGCGGCGGCAGTTAATAACCTCTTTTTGCAGAATCGGAAGCAAATGGGCACCTGGGGAATAGAATACGGGAAAAAATGCTTGACGGGAGCCTGGAGGGTTAAGGAAGATGAAGATACCGGCTGCTCCGGCCGGTGGTTCGACGAAAGCTCTGGCACAAGTTCCTCACGTCTTCCGGCCCGCTGCCGATAGTTAGGTATGAACAGGCGTCCCGCAACTACTCTTTTTCCGATGCTTCGTTTCGCGCTGGTCTGGGTGTGTGTAGCCTGTCTGGGCGGGAGCGCGGCGGTGCAGAAGAAGCGCGTGGTGCACCGCACCGCAGGGAGCCGCGCGGTGCTGGTGAAGACCGCGGCTCAGACCAAGGCGGCCATTCCGAAGGCTCAACCAAAGGCCGCCGCGGTGCAGGTGCCGATCATTGCGGGCGGTCCGTGGACGGAACCGACTTTTGCCGATTCGACGGCGGGCGACCACGTGGACGGCGAGGATCTGAGCGTGCGGCGCGCGGCGGTGGAAGCGCTGGGGCCGTATAACGGGTCGGTGGTGGCGGTGGATCCGGCGAGCGGGCGGGTGTTGACGATGGTCAACCAGAAGATCGCGACGGGGAGCGGGTTCCAACCGTGCTCGACCATCAAGGTTTCGGTGGCGCTGGCGGGGTTGAGCGAAAAAGTGATTCAGCCGGCCACCAAACTGCGGGTTCCCGGTATGCGCATGGACCTCACCTATGCGCTGGCGCACTCCAACAATTATTATTTCGCCACCTTGGGACAGAAGCTGGGCTTTGAAAAAGTCAGCTACTACGCGCACCTTTACGGGTATGGAGAAAAGGCCGGGCTGAGCATACCCGGCGAGCAACCGGGCCATTATCCGGCTGCGGTTCCGCGCAACGGCGGCGTGGGGATGCTGACCAGCTTCGGCGAGGAAGTGGAACAGACGCCGCTGCAACTGGCGGCGCTGATGAGTGCGATCGCCAACGGCGGCACGCTGTATTACCTGCAATACCCGCGCGACCAGGAGGAAGCGAAGCACTTCGTTCCGCGGGTAAAGCGGAAGCTGGAGATTTCGAACCAGATCCCGGTGGTCATAGCGGGAATGCGGGGAGCGGTGGAATTCGGCACGGCGCACCGCGCGCGCGAAGACGGTGAGATCGCGGGGAAGACCGGGACGTGCAGCGAGAATCACACGCACTTGGGATGGTTCGGATCGTTCAACGAGAACGGGAGCCATCAAGTGGTGATCGTGGTTCTATTGACCGGGGGAAGGCCGGCGATTGGACCGCTGGCGGCGGGCATCGCGGGCGATGTTTACCGGCGGCTGAACGAGGCAAACTACTTCGCGGCGAGGGTTGGGATGCCGGAGCTGATTGCGCAGCAGTGCTGCGGAAGGTAGGGAGCGGCGGGTTCCCGGCATAGGATGAAGCCTAATGCGGGAAGGTGATAGACTCCAAGCATGAGCCGGGTTGAGGAGATCGAGGCTGCTATCGACGGCCTACCCCCGGAAGAATACCGGCGCATCGTCCAATGGTTTCGTGCGTGCGAGCAAAGGCGATGGGACGAGCATCTGGATGCCGACTCCTCCTCGGGCAAGCTTGATTTCCTCTTTGACGAAGCTGAGAGTGAATCGTCGAAGGGCCTTCTTCGAGATTGGCCTTCTCAAGAGTGAAATCCGTCGCCACGCGGCGATTCTGGGAACTCTTCCAGGCGTTGCCAGTTGAAGTTCAAAGGCTTGCCGTTAAGAATTACAATTTGTGGCGACGGAACCCTTATCATGCCTCGCTCCGTTTCCGGCGTTTGCAGGGGAGCCAGGATCGCTTCTGCATTCGCGTCGGAGATCACTATCGGGCGCTCGGCGGGCTAGAGGCCCAGGCGGCGCGGCGAAAGGCCGCACCTCCGAACTGTTCAGCGTCAGGCGCCGATTGAGGCGAAGACTTCGCGGTAGAACTCGGGGTGGGCTCTCCAGGTCTGCGCGGTGACGATCCTGCCGTCGCGAATGGCCGGCTTGTTGGAGTAGCGGCCGCCGGAACGCTCCACTTCGACGCGGACATGAGGGTGACAGGTGACCGTCCGGCCGTCGAGCAGGCCGCTGGCGGCGAGCACTTGAATGCCATGGCCGATGGCGCAGATGGTCTTGTCCTGGGCGGCGAACTCGCGCAACAGAGAGAGCAGGCTGGCGTCGTTGCGGAGGTATTCGGGCGCGCGTCCGCCGGGGATGATGACGGCTACGAATTCCTTGGCGGAGACGGCGGTAATGGCGACGTCGGCCTCCACGGCGTGGCCGGGCCGCTCGACGTAGGTTTCCCAGCCGGCCTCAAAATCGTGTGTGACCATGTGGAGATGGCGGCGTGAGGGAGCGGCCACGACGGGCTCCCAGAAGGACTCCTTGAAGCGGTGACAGGCGTAGAGAGTTTCAAAGCTGTCGCCGCCGTCTCCGGTGACAATGAGAACTTTCCGGCTCATGGAGACTCCGTATCCAAGGCCAGCATAGCAGGACGAGCGGAGCGCTACTTGATTTTCTTCAGGATGGCGTCGACGTAGTCGCGGGTTTCGGGGATATCGGGGATGGCGCCGATGGCATCTATGGCGGCAGGGCCGGCATTGTAGGCGCCGAGGGCGAGTTTGAGATCGCCCTTATACTTGTCGAGCAACTGTTTGAGGTAGCGGGCGCCGGCTTCGATGTTCTGGCGGGGATCGAAAGTATCTTTGACGCCCAGGGCGCCGGCCGTATCGGGCATGAGTTGCATGAGGCCCTGTGCGCCCTTGGAAGAGACGGCACAGGGGTGGAACGCGGATTCCTGCTCGATGACGGCATGCAGGAGAGGCGCCTGGATTTGATTGGCCTTGGCAGCGGTTTCGATGAGGGGGGCGGCAACGGGATCGGCGATGGGCTCGCAAGGCCGCGGACCGGAAATAGCGGGTTCGTCCGTCCAGGGAAGCAGCCAGGCGCGGGCGGATTGGGCCTGTTGACGCACGGCGAGGCGCTGTTTCTGGATGGCGGCGCGCATCAGGTCGGCGGGGGAAACGGCGGTGGGGGGCTGGGCAGCCGGTTGCGCCGCGGCCACGCAGGCAATCAGGATACAAATCCATCTCATCTACACGGCTCATCGGCTGGATAGGGCGGGAACTTTAGTCTCGCCTGTGCTGGGGTGCGGATGCGCAGAGGAGGACGAGCGAGATCCAGAGCAGGTCGGCAAACAAAAGGTGGAGCAGCTGCAGGGCGACGGGCGCCAGCATCAGCAGGTTGACCAGGCCGACGGCAAGCTGCAGCCAGACCATCGCCACGAGGCGTAAGGCGGCGTGCCGGGCGACGCGCACGCTGCTAACGGCATACACGGAGAGCCATGCGGCCACGGCGGCGGCCAGCAGGGGATGCAGGCCGCGCAGGCGCAGCACAAGGCTGGCGGCGGGGTCGAAATCGCGAGCCATGCCGGCCGCCAGGGATGGGGCGGGGAAGAGCGTGTCGCCGAGGGCGGCAATGGCTCCGGTGATTCCCAGCAGCATCACGGCGAGCAGGCCGATAGCGGCGAGCCAGGCGGCTTTGCCGCGCACGCGGACGAGAGGCTTTCCGGATCCCCACCAGGCGGTGAGGGTGAGGCAGGCGAGCAGCGTGAGAGTGTTGACGAGATGGGTGGAGAGCGAGTAAATATCGGCGTTGCGGGCCACGTGTGCGGCTTTGACAAGGAAGGCGCCGATGAGCGCTTCGGTTACGAGGAAGGCGCCGGAGAGCGCGGCGGCGAGGCGCACGGGGTGTTGGCGGGGGAAGACGCGCCAGGCCCAATAGATCAGGATCGCGATGAGCGGGACGTCGAGGCCGGTGGAGGCGCGATGGGTGAATTCGATGAGGGTCGAAAGGCCGGGCGAATGCGGCGTGATTTCCCCGTTGCAGAGGGGCCAATGGTTGCCGCAGCCGGCTCCGGAACCGGTGGCGCGGACGTAGGCGCCCCATAGGATTACGGCCAGGTTGTAGGCGAGCACGCCCCAGGCATAGCGCGCGAAGGCAGGCGCACGGGATTCGGCTTCCGGCATCGGTGACCTTCCATTGTACGGCTTGCGAATACCTCTTGACAGGAATTGCCAGAGATGCTATTTTTGCAACATGCTGCTGCTTTTACAGCATACGGTATGAAAAAGGACGGACAGCGCAACCTCAGCCGCCGGGAACGCCAGATCATGGACATTCTGTACCAGAGGGGCCGCGCCAGCGGTTCCGAGATCCACCAGGCGCTGCCGGACCGGCCGAGTTATTCGGCGGTGCGCGCGAAGTTGCGCGTATTGGAAGAGAAGGGTCACGTGCGGCACGAAGAGGAAGCGTTGCGCTATGTCTACGTGCCGACGGTGGCGCGCGATTCGGCGCGGCGGTCGGCGCTACGGCACATGGTGTCGACGTTCTTTGAAGGGTCGGTGGAAGAGGCCGTGGCGGCGCTGCTCGATCCTTCGGTGGCGCGGTTGTCGGAGCAGGATCTAGACCGCATCGCGCAGTTGGTGGTGGATGCCCGGAAGGGGGAAATGTCATGACGTGGATGGAATTGCTGACGCTGTGCTGTTGGAGAGGGACCATCATTTTGCTGGCGGCGTTTGCGGCCAACGGAGTGATGCGAAAGGCGCCGGCGGCGTGGCGCCACTTTTTATGGACGGCGGCGCTGTCAGGCTTGCTGATATTGCCCGCGATGGTCCAGGTCATGCCGAAATGGGGCTTGCAGACGGCCTCGGGCGTGATCTTGCCAGGCGAAACCGTGGTGGCGCAGACCGACGTGATGAGCGTGGCAGCCGTCACTGGGCGGCCGTCCTGGAACCTCACGCTCCTATTGTGGCTGGCCGGGTGTGCGCTCACGGGCGGGTGGTTTCTGGTTGGGCGGTTGCGTGCGTGGATGTTGTTACGGCGCACGGGCGATGCACCGTACGCTCAAGACGCCATGGCTGATTTGTGCGGCGGGAACAGCCGCGTGGTCCGCGTGCACGAAAGCGCTCGTGTTTCGATGCCGCTGACGTGGGGCATATTGCGGGCAACGGTGGTGTTGCCGGTTGAGGCGCGCGAATGGTCCGAGGCACGGCTGCGCACGGTGCTGCTGCATGAACTGATCCACGTGGAGCGTCGCGATTTGCTGGCGCAGACGATTGGGCAAGCGGCCTCCTGCCTTTATTGGTTCCATCCGCTGGCATGGCTGGCCGCGCGACAGCTCAAAGTGGAACGCGAACGGGCGTGCGACGATGCCGTGGTATTGCGCGGCGTTCCGCCTGCCGATTACGCAGGCCATTTGACGGACTTGGCGCGAGCCATGGCTTCGAATCGCGGCTGGACGGCTGGAGCGGTGACCATGGCGGAAGGGGGCAGCCTGGAATCGCGGGTACGAGCGCTGCTCGACGCGCGGCGCAACCGGCGTCCGTTGACCTGGCGTGCGATTACGGCGATTGCAGCGGCGTGCCTGGTGGTGCTGGCTTGCTCGGCGGTAACTACGGCATATGCGCAACCGGCGCAGGCTTTCGCGATTGAAACGGCGCAAGCGGCTCCAGATGCCGCGGCACAAGCACAGGCTGAAACACTGTCTGAACCAGCGCCTGCTCCCAAGCCCAGGCGGGCGGCGAAGCCCGCTGCCGGCCCGGTTCGACAACCGGCGGCCGACGCGCCGCAAGCGACTGGGTCGCTGTCCGGTGCGGTGAACGATCCCAGCGGCGCGTTTGTTCCCAATGCTCGCGTGACGGCGAAGAATGTGGATGGATCGAGCCAGGAGACCGCCGTATCCGACGCCGCCGGCAACTACCGCTTCAATGCGCTTCTGCCAGGGGAATATGCGGTGGAGGTGACCGTGCCCGGATTCAAAGCGATGCGGGTTCAGCTTACAGTGGCAGGCGGGAAAGCGATGGTGGTGAATGCGCACTTGACGTTGGGCGACGTGAGCGAGACGGTCTCAGTGAAGGCGGCACGGCCTGCCTCGGCCGCGCCCGCCGCGAAGACAACCACGCCAACGAGAATCCAGGTAGGTGGCAATGTCCAAGCCGCGATGATTCTCAAAAGGGTGCAGCCGATTTATCCCGCGGATATGAAGGCCAATGGCGTCACTGGCACGGTGATGATTGAAGCGCTGATCAGAAAGGACGGTACCCTGTCGGACCTGCACGTAATGAATCACGATGTGGACCCCGGCCTGGTGACTGCCGCAACCGACGCGGTGAGCCAGTGGCAGTACCGGCCGGCGTTGTTGAACGGGGAGCCGGTCATGGTGCTCACGAATATCGCGGTTTCTTTCGAACTCTCGCAATAGTGGCGTTCCCCGCATTTAGGGGGATTCCGCCGCTTGATTTGTAGAAAAAGACCACCAGATCCTGTTGCGCGATGTGGTGCAATGCAACTATGCTGGGTGTTCCAATATGTCCACCAAAACACCTATCACCGTCGCGTACGGGGACGGCATTGGCCCGGAAATCATGGGCGCCACGCTCCAGATCCTGGAGGCGTCGGGCGCGGCTCTCGACATCGAGGTCATCGAGATTGGCGAAAAGGTTTATCTGCGCGGTAACAGCGCGGGAATTGAACCGAGTTCGTGGGCGTCGCTCCTGCGAACCAAAGTCTTTCTGAAAGCTCCGATTACGACGCCGCAGGGCGGGGGATTCAAGAGCCTCAACGTGACCACGCGTAAGACGCTGGGGCAGTATGCCAACGTGCGGCCGTGCGTTTCGTACCACCCGTTCATCGACACCAAGCATCCCAACATGGATGTGGTGATTGTGCGCGAGAACGAGGAAGACTTGTACGCGGGGATCGAGTACCAGATTTCGCCGGAAGTGACTTCGTGCATCAAGCTGATTTCGCGGCCGGGGAGCGAGAAGATTGTGAAGTACGCGTTCGAATACGCGCGGCTGCACAATCGCAAGAAGGTCACGTGCTTCATGAAAGACAACATCATGAAGATGACGGACGGGCTGTTCCACAAGGTGTTCGATGAAATTGGCGCGACGTATCCGGATATTCAGAAGGAAGTCTGGATTGTGGACATCGGAGCGGCCAAGATGGCGGACACGCCGGAAGCGTTCGATGTCATTGTGATGCCGAACCTGTACGGCGACATTCTGTCGGACGTGGCGGCGCAGATTGCGGGGTCGGTGGGACTGGCGGGGTCGGCGAACGTGGGCGAGCAGTGCGCGATGTTCGAAGCGATCCACGGCTCGGCGCCGCGGCGCGCGGGGCAGAACCTGGCGAACCCGTCGGGGCTGCTGCTGGGCGCAGTGCTGATGCTGGTGCACATCAACCAGCCGGAAGCGGCGGAGCAGGTGCACAACGCGTGGCTGCGGACAATTGAGGATGGCGTGCACACGTACGACATTTTCACGGAAGGCGTGAGCACGCAGAAGGTGGGGACGAAGGAATTCGCGGCGGCGGTGATCGCGCGGCTGGGCCAGAAGCCGAACACCTTGAAGCCGGTGAAGTACGCCAAGAGGCCGGCGGCGGCGCCGGTTGAGGCAGCAGCAGCGGCGGCGAACACGGTGGCGATGGAGTTGAAAGGCGTGGACGTGTTCGTGTATTGGCCATCGCGCGACGCCAACGCCCTGGCGGCGGTGGTGGGCAAACTGGCGGGCGATGGGCTGAGCCTGCAGATGATCGACAACCGCGGCGTGAAGGTGTGGCCGGGCGGGAACGTGTGGACCTTCTGCACGGACAGCTTCCGGTGCCGGTACATGTCCGAAGGCGAGGCCACCCCGGGGCAGGTCAACAGCCTGCTGCAGCGCATCGTGGGCGCGGGAATCGAGATCGGCGCAACGCAGATGCTGCGCAATTTCGACGGCAAGGCCGGGTATACGCTGGCGCAGGGGCAATAAACCATGGCGTCGGCTGTGTCGCTGGTCGCGGTGATCATGGGCAGCAGGTCGGATTGGGAAGTGATGCGCCAGGCCGATGAAGTGCTCGCGCAATTCGGAGTTCCGCACGAGTGCCGGGTGCTTTCGGCGCACCGTACGCCCGCTGAGACGGCGGAATACGTCAGCGGGGCCGAGGGGCGCGGCATGGAAGTGATCATCGCGGCGGCGGGCGGCGCGGCGCACCTGGCGGGAGTTTGCGCAGCCCACACGGTGCTGCCGGTGCTAGGGGTTCCAATGGAGAGCGCGGCACTCAAGGGCCTGGATTCACTGCTTTCGACCGTGCAGATGCCGGCGGGGATTCCGGTGGGGACGCTGGGGATCGGCGGAGCGGGAGCGCGCAACGCGGCGCTGCTCGCAGTGGCCATCCTGGCGAACAGCCGGCCGGAGCTGCGAGAGAAGCTGCGGCAATTCCGCGCGGAGCAGAGCGCCAAAGTGTTGCGGGAGAGGCTTCCGTAGCGGAGCAGCCGCCGGTGTTATCATGGGGTAGAAAGTTAGAGGAGGCAAAAACACCGATGGGCCCGCTGGGTATGCCGGAGATGATGTTTATTTTCGTCCTGGCTCTAGTACTGTTCGGTCCCAAAAAGTTGCCGGAAATCGGACGCACAGTTGGCAAAGCGATCACGGAATTCCGGAAGGCCTCGAACGAACTGAAGTCAACGTTCGAGCGGGAAATGAAGAGTCTGGAACAGGAAACGGATTCGATCAAGACGATCACCAGCCAGTATCAGTACGATACTTTCAATTACGACTATTCCTCGCAGGAAGCTCCTTACGAAGGATCATACGGAACGGCAAGCTACGATTCCGCTGAAGTCAGCCCATCCACTACAAGCGCATCCGCAACTGAGGGCGCTGAGTCACCATCAGACATGTCGCCGGAGGGCACAATCGCCCGCGGCGCCGAAACAGAAACCGCCGGGCAAGCGGGCGGGCACATGGGCGAAGAAGCCGCACCGGCGGCCGCTCCTGTTTCCACGACGTCTGAACACAACGCATAGCGAATGAGTTCACCTGAAGATCCTAAGGGAGCAGGCGCTCCCGGCGCCGGTGGTGCGTCCGAACCCGATTCAGCCATCGAACGGCTGATGAACCTTTTTGGCGGCGGCGACAAGCCGCCTCGCCTTCCCGGGCCGCCGCGGGACGGGGAAGACGAAGAAGAGGACGGCATGCTGCGAATGTCCTTTTTGGGGCATCTGGAAGAGCTGCGTTCGCGGCTGATCAAGTGCCTGATCGGGATCGGGGTGGCCCTGGTGGCGAGCCTGTGCTTTAGCGATCCGCTGTGGGAATTCGTGCGGCAACCGGCCCGCGTGGCGCTTCTGAACAACGGCTTCCCGCCTGACTTGACCATGGTCGATCCCATGGAGGCGTTCAACATCATCTGGTTCAAGCTGCCGGTCGTGTGCGCGATTTTTCTGGCGTTTCCGTGGGTGATTTACCAGGTTTGGGCTTTCATTTCCCCTGGCCTTTACAAGAAGGAGCGGCGCTGGGTGGTTCCGGTCGTCCTCACTGCCGGGGGTCTATTCATCCTGGGAGGCTTATTCGGCTATTTCGTGGCTTTCCGTTACGGGCTGACGTTCCTGCTGGGCATCGGCAAGGGAAAAGGCGTCATCACCATGATCACGGTCACCCATTATTTCGACATCTTCGTCAACGTGATCCTGGGTGTAGGGCTGGTTTTCGAGCTCCCGGTAATCATCTTTTTCCTGATCCTGTTCCACATCGCCACGCCGCGATTCCTGGTGAGTCACAGCCGGTATGCGATCCTCATCATTTTCACGATTGCGGCGGTAGTGACGCCGACGCCCGATGTCTTCAACATGTGCCTGTTTGCGCTGCCCATGTGCGTATTGTTTTACGTGGGCATTTTCGCGGGTTACCTTCTGGTGCTGAAGCGCGAAAATCGTAGATTTCCGTGGGCGCGGACGTTGCAGATCACGCTGATTGTTCTTTTGGCAGTAGCCGGAATGCTATATGTGGCTATCGTAAAATATGGCTTCAAGATAGTACCGCACTGGCCATTTCTGAAGCATTAGTACTCTTGTGCGGGAGGTGCTGGGCTGCTGCGGAAACGCTTCCTTACGGTCCCGGCTCCGATCAGGGCCTCTAAAGCTATACACAGCTATTAGCCGGCCTGGACACAAGATAGTACTGCCCTTGCCATCTCCAACGGATTAGCCATATTAGCTGTAGAATTGGCCGGGGAATCCGTTGTAACATCAGTTGGTTCCACTTCGTATGAAGATGGGACGGCATTGTCGCATGGACCTATATAAAGCCATACAGGACTTATACGCCGAGAAAGAAAAGCTTGAGCGGGTGATCGCATCGCTTGAGGAACTGCAGCGGGCGGCCGAAGGCGGCCAGGTGATGCTCCGCAGCAGCAAGCGGCGGGGCCGCAAGTCAATGGGCGACGGCGAGCGCGCGGAGGTTTCGGAGCGTATGAAAAAATACTGGTCGAGCCGGCGAAAAGAAGAAGGGAAGCATCAATCGGAGCGGGACCCGCGCGGGAATAATGGCATTCAATCGGCATCCCTTACTTTGAAAAACCACAGCCAGTAATACTGATCTCCGGCGCCGTGCTGGTAACGCATCTCAAAGCCACAGCGTAGAGCGAGATCGCGGGCGCCTTCTTCGTCAAACGGCACACCAATCCAACCATCATGGAGCTTCGGCTCGACTGTGGGATCACCTTGCACCTGAAACTTGAAGAGGGCTCCGGGGCGGAGGAGGCGATTGACTTCGCGGACGTAGCCCTCAATCACCTCAAGGCTCGGAATGTGTTGGAAGACCAGGCAGGAAAAGGCGAAGTCGAATTGCAGCTTGGGGCCAAGGCCGAGGCGGTGCCACCAGCGGCGGCGTATGGCGGTGAGGTCGCGGCCGTTGTTGTGGTAGATGAAGGCGTTGGGGAAGGCGGCGACGGCCTGGCGGGCGTGGCGGACCATGTGGCGGCTGATATCCACCGCATGGACTTCGCCGAAGAGGCGGGCGAGTGGAGCGGTGACGCGCCCGGCGCCGCATCCGATCTCGAGGACTTTCATGGTCTTGGGATCCCTGCCCTGGCAAATGTTGCCGAGGTCGTTGAAGATGTGATCGCGGAGTTCGGCCTCGCCGGCCTGGTAAAACTCCTCGTCGGTCCACTCCAGTTGGCTGGTGGCGACGTAGTAGCGGGCGTTTTCCAGCGCTCGCCGGTCCCAATTCCGCCGCATCTGGCGAAGATGGCGAGCAATCCCCGGGTTTCGCATTTGGTATTATTGTAGTTGTCAATGGCAGTGGGCGACTAGCTCAGTTGGGAGAGCGCTGCGTTCGCAATGCAGAGGTCGGGGGTTCGAGCCCCCCGTCGTCCACCAAAAACCCTTGCAATACGGGCTCTACGCCAAAAACGGGGGCAGACCCCAACCCCAAATCATCTAGGAACATAACACCTTCACTCGGAGTCTGTAGTTTTCGGCTCTACGCCAAAAACGGGGGCA
>PLZX01000173.1:0-1382 GCA_003152325.1 Bryobacterales bacterium
TGGCGCCGGCCGCTTCCTGTATTCCGCGCTGCCCCAAAACGGCCAGGTGGTGCTCGACTTTAACAAAGCCTACAATCCGCCCTGCGCCTTCACCGCCTACGCCACTTGCCCGCTCCCTCCCGCGGAGAACCGGCTGGCTGTCCGCATCGAAGCCGGTGAGAAAAAGTACGGGCACTGAACGCTTCGAGCCCGGGCTAAACCCGGCACGGTTGAGTCAAAGCGGGCAGGCATCCCGAAACGATGCCTAGACCGCCGTTTCTGCACCACGGGCGACACAAATACGGGATGGCGACTACACACCCATATGCATTGTGGCGTGCCTCTGATTACCCGGCGCACGTAGGCGGCAATCGACTGAGCTTCGGGGTACGGAGCGTCGCGACAGTAGGACGAAGATACTTGGACGGTCAACCTGCCACCAGCCGAAGCCGCCGGCAATCAGCGATTCGAATCGTAAATCGCCGCCCGGTCCATCGCGGGCTTGACGGCCAACGCCTTTACACCTATTACAATCCCGAGCAACGCCATCAGCGCGGCCAAAATCGTGTGCCCTTCGGCGATCCATACAGTCATGATTATTGCTAGCGCGCCATTGGCCAGCCCGAACGCGCGAAGCCAGGGTGAGAGCTTTCGCGTCTCCCCGCGAAGGAATTGTCTGTCTATACTGCCCGCAGAGAGCAAGACGGCGGCCATGAGTGATTGAATCGTGCAGCAGAGGAAGGTCGAGAAAAACAGCGCCAGGCTCCACGTTCCGCTTGTCACGTTTTTGAACCGCCACGCCAGATAGACGAGCAAGGCGCACCGCAAACAAATCCCTATGTGGTGAATTTGCCAAAACCGGTATGGTCTGGCGCCCGCCGATCCGAAGAGCTTCCGTATCAAGGCGGGCTGTTCTTCCGGTGTCGCGGCCGCCTGGCCGTCGACTTGGGGGGTCCGCGGTAGCTTGCCCGATGCGGAATCGTCCCTTAGTTCCTCGAGCGCAAGCTTGATATCGTCGACGTGCTGCGCGCGGCGGTCCGGGTCCTTGCGCAGGCAGCGCCAGATGATTTTATCGAGTTCAGGGGGCAGATCCGGCGCGACTTCGGCGAGCGGCGGCGGCTCCTTGTGCAGGATTGCTGAAAGCGTCGAGATCTTGTTTGCGCCTTCAAATGGCCGGCGGCCGGTGACCATTTCGTACAGCACCGAGCCGAACGAAAAAATATCGGAACGCGCATCCACCTTCTTGCCTTCGGCCTGCTCAGGGGACATGTAGGCGACGGTGCCGACGATCGTGCCTTCTTGTGTCTGAACGTCTTCTCGAGCGGTTATCGTCGCCGTGAAGGCCTCAGAATCGACAGCGGCATGGACAGTCGTCTCGGTCAGCTTGGCCAGACCGAAATCCA
>PLZX01000173.1:1464-2708 GCA_003152325.1 Bryobacterales bacterium
ATGTGGACGATGTTGGGATGGTTCAGCGCCGAGGCGGCCTTCGCCTCCTGTTGGAAACGCCGCCTGCGCTCGGGGCTCGTGGTTGCATCGGCACGCAGGATCTTGATGGCTACCGGCCGGTCAAGATGCGTATCGAAGGCCCGGTAGACCACGCCCATTCCGCCTTCACCGAGCTTTGCTTCAATCCGGTAATGCCCAAGGGCTTGGCCGATCATAGCCCATGTTAGGACCTCGCTCACAAGCGAGTCAACGGGTCTCAGCGGGGCTCAACCTGCCGGGAGACGCGCTACCCGTGGGAATGGGCGGGCCGGCCAAAACTCGAAAATCATACGTTTTCTGATGACCGCTAACAGCACAGATACCGCGGCACCCAATCACAGAGGATAGTCCGTTTAAGCGGGGGGGGCGGAAATGTCGCATCGGGTCGCGTTACGCATGTTTTCCCGGCCGCCGGCCGCCCGAACGGCGCAGCCGGAACTTGTCATCTATTTTCCTTCTACTCTCGTGCTTGCTGATACTGTCTTTCAGAGGCACGCTTGAGGCGCTGCAAGGAATGTTCTACGCTGGCAGCGGTCGTTTTCGCGCCAAATGTCTCGAGAAACCAACCCCACCAGCCCGGTGGGAAGATGAAGTCTCAGCCATATTGGACGCGGCAGCTGGTCGCATCGATGGGAGAGCAAGCAATGTGTGCCTTCTCTTGCAGTCCCAATGGGAAAAAAGCATGCAAGCTGAGTTGGTGTCTTTCGGGATTGACCTCTTCGACCTTGAAGATGAAGTGCAAGGTGCAGCCAAAGGCTTTTCCTGCGAAGGAGATGGTCTGGCCTACGGTGGCAGGACCTTCTGGCTCACTACGTTCTACCTGGACATCGGCCCACTCGAAATGGCGTTCCCATTGTACGAGGTTCCCCCAGACCACCTCGACCGGTGCCGCGACGATGGCGGCGGGACAAACTGTCAGACCCATAGCGTATTCCTCCCCTCTATGCTTCCCAGGATAGCCGTTCTGAGCATGTCTACTCCTTATCAGCGGGCGGGATGGACGAGCACCCGCCGGTTTCCCGGCTTCGCTGCCCTAGCCGTCAATGACCACGTAACGGTCCACATGGTCTTCGGCTGCCACCACCACGATAGGCGTTTGCTGGCCGTTCTCGGCCAGCGACGCCAACAACCGTCGCTGCCGCGCCGGATGCCGGACCCGCAGGTGCTCCCAACGCCGGTCGAGCTGGTGAAACTCCAGTTGCATC
>PLZX01000315.1:0-8364 GCA_003152325.1 Bryobacterales bacterium
CTGTGTTTTTCCGCATCCTGCTAGGGAATGGCCGCTCGCAATGTTGATTCCTAACACTCCCCTAGTGCGGCGCAGGCGTGAAAAGCGAGAAACTGGCGCCCTGCGGATCGGCCACCACCGACATGCGGCCCACCTTCTCCATTGTCATCGGCCCCATGTGCACCACGCCGCCGAGTTCCTGCAATTTCTTGGTCGAAGCGTCCACATCGGTGACGTAGTAGTAGAGCATCCAGTGCGGCGGCACATTGGGAGGCAGGAACTGAGCCGGAGGGATGCCTCCGATGAATGCCTCGCCGTTCTTGATGTGCAAGTATCCGGAGTTGTCGCTCTCGTCCTTGGTGATCTGCCAGCCAAATACCTCGCGGTAGAACCCGGCGGCCGCTTCCACGTCGTGCGTGCACAAATCGGCCCAGCAGAAAGTCCCCGGCACTCCCGATATGCCATTGCTGTGGGGCCGTTTTTCCTGCCAGGCGTTAAAGACCGCGCCGGTCGGGTCCTTCACCACCGCCAGGCGCCCCACGTCAAACACGTCGAAGGGCCCTTTGATCAGTGTGCCGCCGGCCTTCACTGCCTTGGCGGCTGCATCGTCGGCGCTTGCCACCGCTACGTAGATCGCCCAGTGCGGCGGAACTCCGTGCGCCCGCATTTCTGCCATCAACGTGTATGCGGCGCCCGTATTACGCCCTTCCAGCGTGAACATGGTGTAGACGCCCTCCGGCCCCATCGGCATGTCATCCGCACCCCAGCCGAACAGAGCCTTATAGAAGCTCTTGGCCGCGTTCTGGTCCGTGGTGCCCAGTTCGAACCAGCAGAAAGATCCCGGTGAGTAGTGATCGATGTTTGCCATGGCGGCAGTATACCAAAGGACTGCCCACAATCAGAGCACTCGTTGACCGGTTACCCGCGTATCGTAGCCGCCGAGACCTTCTAACTCGCGGCGGAACCCCGACCGGCTAAGCGTATCGAGCAAATTCTGCATGCGAGGCAGATCCAAATGCTGCTTCCGGATCACGAGATCGTAACGCTCGCTCACTAGCGGAATGAAGTTTAGCCCGAACACGCGTGCCACGGCCTGGGTTGCCAGGCAACAATCCACCGCGCCCGACTGCACCTGCCAGGCCGCCGGCAGATGCCCCGGCGCCAGGTGGTCGTAACCCCGGACGCCGCTCGATTCGATTCGCGCCCTTTGCAGCCTCGAATCCAGCAGTGCCCGGCTGCCCGACCCTTTTTCCCGATTGACGATGGAAACATCTTCGCGGGAAAAGTCCTCAATTCCGTGGATGTTCTTCGGGTTGCTCCTGGCGGTCAAGATACCCTCTTCCCAAATTGCAAACGCGATCACTGCAACCGAGTTCTTCGGAAAGAGGCGGCCGATCTCCGGCAGATTGGATTCGCCACTGGCCTCGTCTCTCAGGTGTGTCCCGGCGATATGGACACAACCCTCTTTCAGTAGGGACAGCGCCTGCGAACTGTTCCTGTGCGCCAGAACCAGTTCGATCCCGGCGGCCTGAACATGGCGGGAAAGCACGGAAATGCCTGGATCGCATCCCGCCACCAGGATCCGGTTTGTAAAAGTTTCTTCCGCCTGAAAGATCTGAACTCGGGTTTTCCCCTGCCGTTCCGGCTTATCGGTAACCACTGCGTCTGTAGCGGGAAAATACCACGAAACCGGAGAAGGGGCGGAAGCCATCAACCGTTTCTCCACCCGGCAAAGCTGCACAGCCTGGCCCTGCCGTACGGCGGTGGAACCGGGCAAGAGGATGGCTCGCTCCGAGCGCAGCTTCGGCTCGGGAACACTGCCGGCAAGCGTAAACAACTCTTCGACGGTCGTATCGAGCGCCCGCGCCAGGCGCAACGCGACAGCCGTATTCGGGACGTATGTGCCGGTTTCCATCGCGTAAATGGTCTGCCTGCTCACGCCCACCGTTGCCGCCAGATGGATGGCGGATAAGCCGCGCTTCCGCCGGAGCGTTCCCAGGCTGGTCTCGATCTCGGGCATTTTCTATGGGGCCATTCTAGCGGAAAAGCGTCCGGCCGGCGCGAGTTGTCTTGTAAGCGTTACATTGATATTATTACAGGACATGCACTCGCATCAAGCCCTGCCCGCTCTCGCCACGCTCCTGGCAGTTGCTCTGCCTGGTTTCGGACAAGCCGGCAAGGCCGAGTTATTCGGCACAATTCAGGATCCGCAGGGCCTCGCGGTGCCAAGAGCGAGAGTGACCTGCGAAGAACCCTCCACAGGCGCGCAGTGCGGCGTCGTCACAGACGACCACGGCGAGTATCACCTGCTCGGGCTGGCCGCCGGGCAATACGTGCTGGCGGTCGAGAAGCCCGGCTTCCGGCCGTATCGGCGGCAGGGCATCACCTTGCGCATCGGCGACCAGACCCGGTTGAATGTAAAGCTGGAATTGGGGCCAGCCTCGCAAGCGGTTGATGTGAACGCTCAAGCCTCGTTACTGGAAACTGCCAGCGCCTCAGTGAGCTATCACGTCAGCCAGCCGCAGGTCGAAACGCTGCCCCTCGATGGGCGCAATTTCATTCCCCTCGTCGCACTCTCCCCGGGAGTCGCCTTGCCGGGCGGCGGGTCGCTGCTGCCGCGGATCAACGGAAGCCGTCCGCGTACCAACGAATACCTCTACGACGGAATCAGTGTTCTCCAACCCGAGCCCGGTCAGGTGGCTTTCTATCCGATCATCGACGCCATGGAGGAATTCAGGCTGAATATCAATGCCTACTCGCCGGAATACGGGAGGTCCAACGGCGGAACGGTCATGGTGATCGGGAAATCCGGCAGTAACCAGTTCCACGGCACGCTTTTTGAGTTCTTCCGCAATGAGGACCTGAACGCCCGGAACTATTTCGCGCAGCCCGGTCCGCGGCCGGAATTCCGCAGGAACCAGTACGGCCTCACGCTGGGCGGGCCGGTCCGCAGAGGCAAGACGTTCTTCTTCGCGGACTGGCAAGGCGCCAGGTTGCGAACCGGAATCACCCGCCAAAGCGTGGTGCCCACGGTGGCCCAACGCGGTGGCGTGTTCACCTCTGCGATCTACGATCGGGCAAACTCGCCCCGCGCGCCTTTCCCCAACAATGCGATCCCGGCGAGGCAGTTCGACCAGCTTGCGTCACAGGTATTGCAGCATTATCCGTCGCCAAATGCTGCCGCTGCCAACAACTTCGTTTTCACCGGCGTCGAGCCGGACCACCAGGACCAATTTGACGGCCGCGTCGACCACGTCTTCAACGAAAAGCATCGCGCGTTTGTGCGCTACTCGTATCTCCGCGACAACGACACCCCTGTGCCGTTCCTTCCCGATGGCAGTGGCAATCTCACCTCCGGCGTCACCGGACATGCCATCACGCGCGGAGACGGTCTCGCGTCGGAATACGACTGGACCCTTTCGCCGGCAACCCTAAACCAGGCGCGCTTCGGGTACACCCGCCGGGACGTCAACCAAACTTCGCTCCAGAATGGCGGCGTTACCATCCCCGGCGCGCCAGTGAGCGCTTTCCCCTCCACGCTCCCCATCTTCACCGTGACGGGTTATCAGCAGATTGGACCTACCGCCGCCGCTAACACAAACTTCACGACGTCGGTCACCGAGTTTCTGGATACCTTCTCGATGGTTCGTGGACGGCACACGCTCAAGTTCGGAACGGACCTCCGCCGCGAAACTCTCGACATCGTCAATCCGGCGAACCCGACCGGTTCCTACGCCTTCACGACAACCGGCACCGATTCTTCCACAGGCGCCGGCGGGAATGCCCTGGCTTCGCTCTTATTAGGCCAGGTGAATGCTTTCAGCATCGACATTCAGAATCAGGCGCTTCAGGAGCGCGCCCATATCGCGGAATTCTTTGCGGGGGACGAGTGGAAGATTTCGGACCGGCTCACGCTGAATCTCGGCACGCGCTATACGCTGAATTTCCCCTCCACCGAAGCCAATAACCACGGCGCCGTTTTCAACCTGAACACGCAGATACTCGATTTTCCGCATACCACCAGGGAACTGGAGTGCTGCGATTTCGGACCGCGAGCGGGACTGGCTTACAGGCTCGGGGAGTCCTGGGTGATTCGGTCGGGTTACGGAATGGTCTGGTTCGAGCAGACTGGCATCACCACGCCGTTCACGCTGCCGCAGTTCCCTTTCGTNNCGGGTCGGGCTATTCCCAGCAGTGGAATTTCACCGTGCAGAAGACCTTCGGAAGCGACTTAAACTTCGAGATCGGCTATCTCGGGTCGAAAAACACGCATCTGGGCTTGCCGGAATCCAACCTCAACCAGTTGCCGGCCGCGGACCTGGCTATGGGATCCGCCCTGACGGCCAAGGTCGCCAACCCTTACTACGGGCAAGTTCCGGCCTCGTCGTCCTTAGGGCAGCCAACCATCGCACAGCAACAGTTGTTGCGGGCTTTTCCACGATTCACGAACGTAGCCCTTTTCCGCGACAATGTGGCCGATTCCGAATACGAAGCGCTGCAGGCGAAGCTGGAAAAACGCTTTTCGCGTGGCTTGACCTTCACGTTTGCGTACACCTTCTCCAAGCTGATTGACGACGCTTCGACTTACTTTTCCCAGACCATCTTCACCGGACCCACGCTCACCACGATCGGGGCCGCCGACGCCTTCAATCGCAAGCTCGAAAGAGATGTTTCGAGCGGGGACATCCCCCGCGTCTTTTCGGCTGGCTGGGTGTACCGGATTCCGCGATGGTGGAAGGTCGCCGGTTGGGAAATCGGCGGCCTGGTGCGCATCCAGGCGGGAGACGCTGTGCCGGTCACGCAGGCGACCAATACGCTGTCCGCATTCGGGTACGCAGTTCAGCGGCCGAATCGCATCGGCAACCCGAACGACTTTGCCAATCGCAGCGCTTCCCAATGGTTTGACAAGTCGGCCTTCACCGCTGCCGGCCAATTCAGCATCGGCAGCAGCTCGCGGAATCCGGTGCGCGGGCCCGGTCTCCAGGATGCCGACCTGATGATCGCCAAAACGTTTCGGATATCGGAGTGGTTCAATTTTGAGTTCCGCGCGGAAGTCTTCAACGTCAGCAACACTCCGCCTTTGAACGATCCCAACGGCTCGTTTGGCAGCGCGGCTTTCGGAACCATCACGAGTGCGGGGAATCCGAGAGATTTCGAGTTCGCCGGAAAAATGCGGTTTTGAAAATCCGGCTAGATCGACCGCCCCTTCATCGCCACCACATCCTCAATCTCGATGGCTTCTTTCACCACGAACGGCTCGCCATACTTTACGCCGATCTGGTTCCCGTAAAACCGCGCGATGGCCGCCAGCCGTTCGCGGATTTCCCCTTCCTGCGGAAAAAGGTCGCCACCCTCGGAGGTGTTCCCATACTGCGACACGTAGCTCAGCAGCGCAGTCATGCGCCGCTCGAACTGCGCGCTGATGTCCACGATGAATGACGGCTTCACATCGGCGTACAGGCTGGCATACAGAATCTTCTGCGGCCGGTGCGGCTCCGAATACTCGTCCAGTTTTTTCAGCCCCGCCAGGAAGCAGGCCTCGTACCCCATCTCCGCGCACCGGTAGTGGTCCGGATGCCGCCCCGTCCAGTACGGCAGAATCACCACGCGCGGTTTCAGTTCGCGGATCTTCACCGCCAGCGTCATCCGCGCCGTCAGCGTGTTCTCCAGCCGCGCGTCCGGAAACCGCACGTTTCCGCGCCATGCCAGCAGCATGTGCTTCGCCGCCGCGTCCGATTCCTCGATGCGCAGCTCGGGCGTGCCGCGCGTCCCCATATCGCCCGCCGTCAGGTCCAGCACTCCCGCGCGGTATCCCGCCTCCGCCGCGCGGATCAGCGTTCCGCCGCAGGTCTGCTCCACGTCGTCGGGATGCGCCGCAATGGCCAACACGTCCAAGCTCNNCGGTACTTGAAGGCCTTCACCCCGTTGATCGCGATCACCGGCACCTCATCGTTGTAGCGGCGCCGCAACTCGGCATCGCCATCGTCGCCATCGATGTCCACTTCTTCATAGTCGAAATCCGCGCGCCCGCGCGCCGCCTCGACCACCCGCTTGGCCTCCTCGCACAAGTGGCAGCCTGCCCGCGTATACAAGGTGACCCGTGGTTTCATTTACCAGGAAAGATCGCGCCGCCGCCAGTAGCGCTCGCGCGTGCCCAGCACCTTCACCAGCACGATCCCCGCGATGAAACCGCCCACGTGTGCGAAAAACGCCGTGCCGCCCTGCCCCGCGCTCGGCGCGCTTTCCCACCCGCCCAGCAACTGGACCCCGAACCAGTAGATCAGCAGCACCCACGCCGGCAAGTCAAAGGTGAAGATCAACAGGAGCCAGGCCACCATCTTCACGTTGGAATGGGGAAACTTCACCAGGTACGCGCCCATCACCCCCGCGATCGCTCCGCTTGCCCCCACAATCGGCACCGACGACGAGGGATCCATCAGGAACTGCGCCATCGCCGCCACCGTCCCGCATAGCAGATAAAACAGGAGAAATTTACCGTGCCCCAGAATGTCTTCCACGTTATCGCCGAACACCCACAGGAACAGCATGTTCCCCAGCACGTGGATCCACCCGGCGTGCAGAAACATCGAGGTCAGCACGTTCTCCCAATGGAAATACGCCGGCCGCAGGCTGTAGAGCGCCATGAAGTAGTGGAACGAATACGGATCCGAAATCTGCAGCCAGAACTGGTGCAGAAAGATCAGTATGTTGGCCACAATCAGCACCACGGTGACCACCGGCCGCGAGTAGCTTGGCTGCGTAACTTTGATGGGGATGGGGAACATTTACGTGACGGCGTATCCGGCGGCGCGCGGCGCGATGTCGGGGTGACGCCGCCTTTCGGCGCGCTCCATCAGCCCCCGGATGGCTTCCAGGCCGCTGATTCCACCGCGGGCGCCATACGCCGTGCAGTTGAGCGCCGCCATGGCGTTGGAAAACTCCAGTGTTTCCAGCATCGGCATACCCTGCAAAACAGCATAGCAAAACGCCCCGTGAAACACGTCCCCCGCGCCCGTCGTGTCCACGCAATTCACCACGTAGGCCGGCGCGTAATAAAACCGCCCATCCGCTCGTGCCAGTGAGCCGTGCGCCCCCAGCGTCATGGCCGCTACCTTCATTCCGTATTCTTTCTGCAGCGCCTCCAGCGCGTCGAAGGGGTCCGCCAGCCCTGTCCAGCCCTTCGGAAATTCCGCGCTCGCCACCAGGTAGTCCACGTTCGGCAGCACGCGCTCGAATCCGTGGTAAATCGTGTCCACGTCCACCACCACCGGCTTCCCATGCGCTCGCGCAATCTCCGCCGCCCGCGCCACCGCATCCGTATCGTGCCCGTCGATCAGCAGCAGCCGTGCGCCGTTAATCCGCTGCTCATCGATGCTAGCCGGATCGATCCGCAGGCACTCGTCGTGCTTCCACAGAATCGTCCGCTCCCCGGTCGACCGGTCGATAATGATGTAGGCCGATTGATTCGGGCAGCCTTCGCGCCGCTCCACATACTCCAGATCGACGCCCGTGTCCTGTAAGCTTTCCCACTGGATGCGCCCGCGTTCATCGTCCCCGATGACCCCGATGTACCGCGTCCGCAACCCCAGCCGCGCGCACGCCACCATGGCGCTGGCTACCTGCCCACCCGTGCTCACAAACTCGCGTTCGTACGGCGCTTTTCCCGCATAAGCCGGAAAGTGCGGCACAATCAAAACCGTGTCGGTGGCATTCAGCCCTACACCCACTACATCGAATTCCGTCATCCACCCATATTGTGGCATGCGGCGGAACGGTTCCTTACCGCGAGCCCGCCGCCACTTTCGGAATCAGGTACCCCTTGCGCGCCAGCACTTGCCCCGTCGGGTATTTGGCCTTGGCCCGTGCACTCAACTGCAGCATCACTTCGCGCGACGACCCTACCCTCCCCGCCGGCATCTGGTAGTAAATGCTGTATCGGATCCGCATCCGGTGCAGCATCTCGCGGAACGCGTGGCCCGGATCGTCCGCATTCACCGTCTCCCCGCCGGTCTTCGCCGCCACTCCCAGCATGGCCTCGGTTCCCATCGGCCGTCCCGAAGCCACGTGCAACTGCGAATCCGGCGTCTCGATGATCAGCCCGCACAGCATGATGTCGCTCTGCCACAGGTGATTCACCACCCGACGCTCGCTCATCGAAGGCTGCCCGTCGTCGTCCGTGAAGATCAGGATGGCGTGCCGCCGGTGCGGGTCGGCGCTCTTCACAAAGTAAGTCGCCGCATCATACACCGACGAGAGAATGTGTGTGCCCCCCCCATAGCGCAAATCCACGACGCGCCCCACCGTGGTCTCCACTTCGCTCAGGTCGCTGTCGAACCCACCGATCAGCCAACCGTCCGTATTGAAGTTCGCCACCGCCACGCGGTC
>PLZX01000315.1:8377-17250 GCA_003152325.1 Bryobacterales bacterium
TCACCATGAAATCTTCTTTTTCGAGGTGATCGATCCCCTTCGTTCCATCCGTCACCTGTGCGTCCACACGGACCAGAGACACTCCCGTCCGGAACACCGTCTCCTGCGCCCACATTGCTACCGCCAGCGCCACCACGAGGCATGGCGCCAGATGTACAGCCCGCTTCATGTTCTATACAGTATGCACGATATGGCCCGCCGACACACTTGTAAGCGCTTACTGCCGGAGCTATGATTGCCTTATATCATCATGCGAACCCTCGTCGTCCTCCTGACTCTCTCCGCCGGCGCCGCCCTGGCTCAAACCGCTCCACCGCCGCCCATCGATCCCCAAAAAGTCCAGGACCAGGACACCATGACCTGGGCCGACTATCACGCCATCCCCGGCGTCGATTGGGCCGACCCCAAACTCGTCCCCACCCGCAAACAGTTCAAGGTCGCGCTGGTCGCCGTCGACTTCCCCGACCAGCCCTTCGTCGTCACCCTCCCCAAACACTCCGACCTCTTCGGCAACCCGCAAATTGACCCCGTCGCGCGCGAAAAGGTCGCCCAGTTTTACGCCGATTTCTATAACACGCCCTCCGCCGTCAACCACGGACACACCATCAATGGCTATTGGATGGAGCAGTCCCGCGGCCAGATCGGCATCGCGAAACTCGACGCCTTCGGCCCCTATCGCATGCCCAAGAACCTCTACCAATACGGCCTCAACGAGTACAACCAGGCGAGCGCGGCGCCCGCCGGCTTCCCGGCCAACGGACGTATCGAGCCCGATGCCGACGCCCTGTGGGCCGCCGATGCCGGCGCCGATATCAAGAAGAAGTACGACATCGTCATCCGCATCTACGCCGGCTACGACGAAACCAGCGTCTGGCAGGAATTCGGCGAAATGAAGTTTCAAACCAAAGAGGACATCCCCGCCGAATGGGGCAGCCCCGATCCTTCCGGCCCCCGCTGGGTCACCACCCGCTATGAGCCCTGGACCAGTTGGCGCGCCGGCGCGCAGCAGTGGGGCCTGTCTTCCGTGCGCCAGGGCGAAAGTTCCGGCACCATCACGCACGAGATTGTGCACTTCGCTTTCTCCGTCGGCGACAACAACAATAACCCCTACGAAGCGCCCTACCCGCGCGCCGGCTCCGGCCCCTGGGACATTATGGACCGCGGTTCTTTCAACGGTCCCGGCGGGCCGCACCGCCGTTGGGTGGTCCCCGCCGCCGAAGGCGCTTCCATGCCCGCCGGCCTCATGCTCCGCAGCAAGATCCGCTTCAAGTTCCTCCGCGATGACGCGGTTCTCGCGCTTACCCGCAGCGGCCTCGCCGCGAACGGCCTGGCCGTCGGCACGGTGGTCGCCCGCGCCGCCGATCCGCCGCCCGGCCAGTTCTCCGGCATCACCATTCATCTCGATGGCCCCGCACCCGGCGACCATACCCCGCCCCTGAACTATGCCTCCAGCCCCGTTTCTTCCGGCGACACGCTCTACAATTTCTATGCCATCGAGGTGGTCCAGCGCATCGGTTACGATTCTTTCACGCCAGATAGCGGCGTCCTCATCTCGAAGAACCTCGACCAGGAACAGCGCGGCCGCAGCTTCCATCCCTTCACTTATGTCATCGATGCCCATCCCGAAGACATCCAGATGGTCGATTTCAAGCGCCCCCATGGCGAGCCCGTCATGCGCACCGTGGCCGACTACCGCCAGTTGAACGACGCCCTGTTCCATGCCGGCCTGAATTCCGGCAGCCAGTTCGAATGGGAAGATACCCCCAACCGCCTGCACTTCTACATTGTCGACTTACATAAGGATGCGGCCGGCGTGCTGTCTTACACCATCGGGGTCCGCTCGCTCGATGGCGCCGGCCCGCAGACCCGCGGCGTGTCGCTGACCCCCGGCGCCAACTGCGCCTTCACCCTGGCCAACACCGGCGCGCCCGATTCCACGGACATCTACCGGCTGTCGGCCACCGGAGCTAACGTGCAACTCGCAAACGCGCTAGCCGCCGTGAAGGCCGGGCAGACGCAACTGATCCCCGTCTATGTGACTGGCGCACCGCGCACCGTGACGTTGAAAGCGCAATCCGAAAGCGACCCGAAGCAATCTGCGACGGCCACGTGTACCGTGCGGCGGTGAGAACCAAATGCGCGGGTGCTGTCCAGGCCCGAATCTCGCATCCTCAGATGGTCTTCAGATACTCGAGTAGCGCCGTTTTCTGGTCCTCGCTCAGGTTGGTGCCAAACCGGTCGCCGGCGTGCCCGATGTTACTGTTCCCCGGTTGCGACGTATCCAAGGTCCATCCGTTCCCGCCCGTTGCGTAACCTAGCTTCGCCGGATCATATTCATGATTTCCGACAATGAATTTCGGCGGCCGCTGAGCGGGATGTAACAGATGCCAAAGCGTCGGCACCGACCCGTTGTGGAGGTACGGCCCCGTCGCCCAAATGCCGGTCAAAGGCCGCGCCAGGTATTGACCGGTCGCCCGCCAGATCACCGTCTTGGCATCCATCGTGGCTTGATCGGCCGCGGAGATTCCATCGTCGACGAAAGCCCTGGCCTTCAGGCTGTCAAGAATCGGCTTGACTGCCAGCGGGAACGGCACGCCCCCAGCCACGGGTTGGCCGAAGCTATTGGCCCGTTGCGGATCCGTCCCGATCTCGGTCAGCGCGTAAAGGCGGTTCTGGTGGCAATCCTGGCAGGTCTCGTTGAAAATCTTCTCGCCGGCCTTCGCCTTCGTCTCGTCGATTGGTCCGAAAAGATCGGCCGGCCATTTCGGCGCCGTCAGTTTGTGGGTCAACACTTCCAGCCGGTGCAGGTTCCCAATCCGCAGCTTCGATTCATAATTTTTGGGTTCGAACACCGCGCCCATCCCTAAGGCCTGTCCGATATTGCGCTCCAGAATCGAGTTCGTATTCCCGTCGTAGTGGATCCAGACGGTGTCCGTGCCGGAGCGCTGTTGAATGGTATCCGGAACATCCCAGATGAACGGAAAACTGACCGGCGACTGCATCCGCATGGCATCCTTCGGGAAGAGAAGATTGCGCGCCGCGCCAAAGGCATCGATGCGGCCGGGCCCTGGCTCGGTGCCACCCAGCAGTAGCTTGCCGTTCTTGAGGTAGGCGAGCTTCGCTTTCAATAACGCGATCCAGATTTCGAAACGCGCCGCGAAGGACCGGCCCTGCACAGAGGCCCAGGCATTCGTAGCGTCCGCCGTCTGGGAGGACACGTTGCGGAAGTTCTTGTCCGCCGTGGGGGCGGCAGCCACATCGCCCGCGGTCTTCGCCGCAGAAGAAGGAGCGTAACTGGAAGCCTCCCCGGCTGTTGGGGTGTCACCGGCATGCAGCTCGCGATCCATGGCGACTACCAGGGTGGAAAGCTTCAGCGGGTCGCGCAGCGTGGCCTCAAGCGAGTCCCCGAATTCCAGCTGGTAGCTCTCCAGGTCGACAAGCGAAGGCGCGCCATCCACCCGAAGCCTTTTCCCCAGATAGCTCATTTCGCCGACATGACAGGCGGCGCAGTTCAATCCCACCACTTCAAGCCCCGTGTGGCTCTTGTCGCGGGAATGCACCGTCGTGAGGCCAATTGGCAAGCCGTGAGGATTCGCGGTGCTGACGGCATCGGCGATGAAGCCGAAGCGCTCCATGTTCTCCAGAAACGGTTTGTCGGTCTTCACGCTCACCACGTTGGCGATCAGCACCCAAGGCGTGAGTTCGCTGCCCTCGGGTAGGTGGTGGTATTCGGAGCGCTCGGCGTCGGACCATCCATTCTGGCTCCACGCCACGCTCCCTGCGGAACCGGCGGTAGCCTCCTGAGGACCGGTGGACTTGGACGCGCATCCCGTCAGGATCAGGGATGTGGCCAGAGAGGCAAGGAAAGAAAGGTGGCCCGTTCGCATTGGTCAATTATATGTGCAAGAATCCTCGGCCCGGGACGTTGAACTGACTTTTGACGGAGGTTTTTGTACTGGCTCCATCACGCCTCGCGTGGGATGATAGTCTTTTCTTCCATCCATGTCGGAACCAAAAACACTTTCTACCCCGATCCTCATCCATATTTCGCAGCAACTGAACGTCCCGTTGAAGGGGATGGTTGCTACCATCGGCCTGCTCGACCAGGGCGCCACGGTTCCATTTATCGCACGCTATCGCAAGGAAGCCACCGGCAACCTCGATGAAGTCCAGATTCGCGACATACAGGAAAAACTGGAGTATTTCCGCGAACTGGAAGATCGCCGCCAGACCGTCCTCGAAACCATTCAGGAGCAGGGAAAGCTGACTCCGGAACTGAAGGCCCGGATCGAAGCCGTCCTCGAAAAGAACGAGCTCGAAGACCTCTACCTTCCTTACAAGCCGAAACGCCGCACCAAAGCCTCTATCGCACGCGACAAGGGTCTCGAGCCGCTGGCGCAATTCCTATGGGAACAAACCGGCGCAACGCCTCTGTCCGATCTTGCCGAAACATTTGTCAATGCCGAAAAGGGTGTCGCATCCGCAGCAGAGGCCCTGGAAGGCGCCCGCCACATCATCGCCGAATGGATCAGCGAAAACGCCGTGTTTCGCAAGGCCATCCGCGGCATGATGATGGCCGATGGCCTGGTGACCAGCCGCGCCATCGAAGGTGTGCCCGACCCCGAAGGCAAGTTTCAGATGTACGCCCAGTTCAGCGAACCCGCCAGCAAGATCCCGTCCCATCGCATGCTCGCCATCCGCCGCGGCGCCAATGAAGGCGTGCTCACCTTCGAAATTGAAATGGACCCGCGCAAGCCCCTGGATTGGCTGCGTTCCCGTGTGGTGCGCACTTCGGGCGATTGGGTTCCGCACCTCGAACGGGCGATCGAAGATTCCTATAAACGGCTGCTGAACATTTCCATTCAGACCGAAGTCCGCCTGGAACTGAAAGAACGTTCGGATGAAGAAGCCATCAAGGTCTTTCGCGAAAACCTGGAGAATCTTCTGCTCTCTCCGCCAGCCGGCATGCTCACCGTGCTGGCCCTCGACCCCGGCATTCGAACCGGCTGCAAGATCGCCGTGGTGGACGACACCGGCAAGTTTCTCGAACACGCCGTGATCTACCCCTTCCAACCGAAGAACGATCTGGCCGGTTCCGTTCAGACGCTCGCCTCTTTGATTTCCCGGCACAACGTGCAGGCCATCGCCATCGGTAACGGCACCGCCTCGCGGGAATCCGCGGCCTTCGTGCAGGATTTTCTGCGGCAGGCCAACCTCACCAGGATCTTCAGCGTCACGGTCAGCGAATCGGGCGCTTCGGTCTATTCAGCTTCGGAAATTGCGCGCCAGGAATTTCCCGATCTCGACTTGACTGTTCGCGGCGCCATTTCCATTGCGCGCCGCCTGCAGGATCCGCTCGCCGAACTGGTCAAGGCGGACCCGAAGTCCATCGGGGTGGGCCAATACCAGCATGACGTGGACCAGCGCCGTCTCAAGCAAAGCCTGGAAGCCGGCGTCGAATCCTGCGTCAACCGCGTGGGCGTCGATCTCAACACCGCTTCCTGGGCGCTGCTGCGCTACGTGGCCGGCATCACCGAGCGCACCGCCCAAAAAATCGTGGCTTACCGCAATGAGAACGGCCGATTCCGTTCGCGCGTGGAATTGAACGCGGTTTCCGGATTTGGACCGAAAACCTTTGAACAGGCCGCCGGCTTTCTGCGCATCCGCGGCGGCGAGAACCCGCTCGATCGAACTGCCGTCCATCCCGAATCGTACGGCGTGGTGGAGAAGATCGCCGCCTCGATCGGTGTCGCCATCAACGACCTGATCGGCCGGCCGGACCTCATCGAGAAGGTGAAGCTGGAAGGTTTCCAAACCGAAACCGTCGGCATGTATACCTTGGGCGACATCCGCGAAGAGTTGCGCAAGCCCGGTCGTGACCCGCGCGACCAGTTCGTTGCCCCGCATTACCGTGACGACGTGCGCGAGATCGCCGACCTGAAGCCCGGCATGACCCTCGAAGGGGTAGTCACCAATGTCACGCGTTTCGGCGCATTCGTTGACGTCGGCGTGCACCAGGATGGCCTGATCCACGTCAGCCAGTTAGCCAACCGCTTCGTGAAGGAAGCCGGCGACGTAGTGAAGGTAGGTCAGATCGTGAAAGTGCAAGTCCTCAATGCCGACCCCAAAGCCAAGCGCATCGCCCTCTCGATGAAAGCCCTGGAACCCTCCTCCGCCGCCAAGTCCAGCCAGCCGTCCGTGGAAGACCAGCTAGCGGCATTAGCCTCGAAGTTTCGCGTCAAGTGACGGAATTCACGATCAGAATCCACGATCAGAGTTGCAAATCCTTCGCGTGCCGGATAACATGATGCGACCTCTTCATGCCAACCTCCACGGCGCCGCAGCGTAAGGCCATCCCGGGTCCTCTCTTGCTGGTTCTCTTCCTGCTCGGGCTTTCTGTCTTTATCAACTATGTGGATCGCGGGAATCTCTCCATCGCCGCTCCCATGCTGAAAGACGAGCTTCGCATTTCCGCATCGCAACTGGGCATTCTGCTCTCCGCGTTTTTCTGGACCTACGCGTGTCTGCAACCCCTCGCCGGCTGGTTGGTGGACCGCTGGAATGTCAACTGGGTATTCGCCGGCGGCTTCTTTCTCTGGTCGGCCGCGACAGCCACCACGGGCATCGTGCACACGTTCGCGGCGCTGTTCATATTGCGATTGCTCCTCGGCATCGGCGAATCGGTCGCCTTTCCCTCCTACTCAAAGATCATTGCGCTGAACTTCGCGGAGGAGCACCGGGGCTTCGCCAATTCGGTGGTCTCCGCGGGATTCGTGCTAGGACCTGGATTTGGCATGCTGTTCGGCGGCCTGCTGATGGCAAGATTCGGCTGGCGCCCGTTCTTCATGGTGCTCGGCCTGGCCAGCTTGCTTTGGCTCGTACCCTGGTTCAAATGGATGCCGAAGCCGATGCTGAAAAAGCCGGACGCCATCCACACCGGTGCAACCAACACACCAGGTCTTCTCGAGTTCCTGCGGTTGCGATCGGCCTGGGGAACCAGCATCGGGCTATTCTGCAGCAATTACGTCAATTATTTCCTCATTACCTGGCTTCCTTTTTATCTGGTGCGCGAACGGCATTTCTCCATGGACAACATGGCCAGGATCGGAGGNNGTGGTCAGCGGGCCGCGCTATTGCGTTGCCGCGCTCATATTGGGCGTAGTATCCTTCGGCGTGTTTTCTTCCAACGGGTGGGCGATCACGCAGACGCTCGCGGGACCCCAAGCCGCGGGACGCTGGACAGGTTTCCAGAACATGCTTGGTAATCTCGCAGGTGTTGTGGCCCCGGCAGTCACGGGATTTGTCCTGGACCGCACGGGAGAATTTTACTGGGCCTTCGTCATCCTAGCAGCCGTTGCGTTGGCAGGCTCGGCTTCCTGGATTTTTCTCGTCGGCAGAATAGAGCAGGTGATATGGCGCAGCGAGTGTAGCCCGGTGATATCGTAAGTTTGAGGCTCAAACTATTCAATGTCATCCCCTGCCAGACACCTCTTCATCCTCCTCGCTTGCCTTCCTCTCCTCGTACCGGGACAGCAACCCCGGGCCGGCGATCCGGTCTCCTCCGGAGCGGTCTCGACCGGGCATTATCGGAATCTCTTCGTCGAAGCCGGCATCTCCCAGAGAGACGTAAAGCAAAAGGTCGACGCGGCCTTCCAGCAGTTGTTCCACGGCAATCCCGACACCGAAGCCATCTACTATGAGAGCGGCAAAAACGCCAACGGCAAGCTTGCCTACGTAACCGACGTCGCCCATCATGACGTGCGCAGCGAGGGCATGTCCTACGGCATGATGATCGCCGTCCAGATGGACAAGAAAGAGGAATTCGACGCCATCTGGAATTGGTCCAAGACCTATATGTATCGCGACGAGCCGGGCCACCCCACCCGCGGTTATTTCTCCTGGTCCATGAAGACCGACGGCACCATCAATGACGAGACCCCCGCGCCTGACGGCGAGGAGTACTACACCATGGCGCTCTACTTCGCCGCCAACCGGTGGGGCAACGGCGCCGGAATCTACAACTACCGCGCCGAAGCCGACCGCCTGCTGAACCAGATGCTGCACCGCGAGGTGGTCACCGGGCAGACCAAGCGCGGCCCGTACTCGGCCGGCAACATGTTCGAAGAGAAATACAAAATGGTGCGCTTCGTGCCGGGCGTGGACCGCAACGGCTTCACCGATCCCTCCTACCATCTGCCGGCTTTCTACGAACTGTGGGCGCAGTGGGGACCGCCCGCCGACCGTGAGTTCTGGGAGCAGGCCGCCCATGCCAGCCGCGACTTCTTCCAGAAAGCCACCAATCCCCAGACCGGCCTCGCGCCCGACTATGCCAACTTCGACGGCACGCCCTATGCCGGCCGGTTTAACTCCAGCGCCGCCAATTTCCGCTTCGATGCATGGCGCACCGAGATGAACTGGTCGGTAGACTGGTCCTGGTGGGCCAAGGATCCACGCGAGCGGCAACTGAGCGACCGCATCCAGGCCTTCTTTGCGTCGAAGGGCATGGAAACGTATGGTAGTCTTTTCACGCTCGATGGCACCCAGACCAACGCCACCCATGCGCCCGGCTTGATCTCGACCAACGCCGTCGCCAGCCTGGCCGCCACCGACGCGCGCGCCACGGACTTCGTGAAAGCGCTGTGGGAGACTCCGACGCCCTCCGGCCAACAACGGTATTACGACGGCACGCTCTACATGATGTCCCTGCTACACTGCAGCGGCCAGTTCCGCGCGTGGCCCCCGAAGAAGTAGCTCACGCCCGCTGCTAGACTGAGGTCGTATGAGTCAACCTCTCTCTTACCTTCACGATCAGCTCGAACAGTGGCGCGCGGAAGGCGCCTACCAGCGTCTGCGCATCCTGGAATCGGAGAGCG
>PLZX01000386.1 GCA_003152325.1 Bryobacterales bacterium
GAGAATCGCAACTCCCGGTTCCCGATTGTGGATCCGGGAGTTTTTTTGTGGCACAGGCCGGTTATGCTTCTTCGCGTTGGTCCGGGTTTGAAATGATCAGGTACCACTAAAAGTAACGGTACTTTTTGGGCCTTAGGCCTTCCAACCTGACTTGACTCTGGCACTGAAATCCCGCAGTGTTTATATAGGACAAAAAACTCTTTTAAGCCTGCTAAGCCTACGGGCTAGCCGACGACTTAATGACACGTTTCGGAGGCCGGAGGCAAAATGGAAACTCCGGTCTACGGAGCACAAGGAGGCACGAGGCGATGAAAACAGGATGGAAGCTCTCGACTTTAATAAAACTTTCTTTGGTGGCGGTAATACTGCCGGCGTCAAGTGCTCTCGCGGGCGTGATCCCAATCGGACCGTTTACGGGATCGACTCTGATTACCCTCACAGGCTTGGCCGACGCTACAGAGGTCAACGGGTTGATGGTCTCCGGAGTCTTGTTCACTTACACCGTCGGAGGTAGTCCCCTTAACGGCGCTGTGGAAATTGACGACGGGCCCGGGATCACAAACAATATTGCTCCTCCCAACATTGTGTCGATCGGCGATGACAGCGGGATCCTGACAATGTTCCTGCCGTCCCCGGTGACGATGTTTGGGTATGGTTATGCAATCCTGAGCGCGAGCGCCGTTCCGGATGCGACGACGATCTCTGTTTTCGACGGCGCCACGTTGCTCGGCACTCTGTCATATGACGGTGTTCCAGATCCCGGCTTCGCCGGAGGTTTCGCAGGGATCCAAAGCACGACCCCGTTCGACCAGGTGCAGGTGACTTTCAACTTCTCGGCAGCACCCGCATTCGCTCTCGATAACATCACGACCAACAGCGTCGTCCCGGAGCCCTCCACGGTTTTCCTGGTGCTGACCAGCGGGATCGCGGGGCTATTTTGGCGCCGGCGCCGAGCCTGAAGAGACGCATTTTCCTGCGATCCCCTATCCCTGAAACTCTCGGAAAATGAGAATCGCAACTCCCGGTTCCCGATTGTGGATCCGGGAGTCTTTTTGTGGGTGTTATGCTGACGGACCTGTTGCGCCTTGGAACGGTGTATACTCGCCTCATGCTGGGCGCCAAAATGGAAACCCCGGTGAAATCGAAAAAGTAAAGAAATCGTGATTTACGGACCACCTATCCAAACTAAACGTGCTTGCATCGGTGCCATCGCCGAATCGAAGATTGACGCGGATATGTTGGTTGTTCAGGGGTCCATCGAACTGAAAGGTCGTATTTTATGGGTCTCATTATCCATCACGGAAGCCCGCACTGGTGGCTCAGTCCTGATATCTGGGTCACACCTGACGGCGCCACAAGCACGTCGCCTCCCGGGGTGTTGAATCCCACTGCAGGCGAACTATACGACGTTTGGTGTCGAGTGTGGAACCCCACCTCCACAGCTATCACCGATTGGAATCTAACGATCCTTTGGGCCATCCCGACAGCCGGTCCCATCCCGCTCACCGCCACCCACCCTCTTGATGAGTCGGCGGAAGCTTCAAGATAATTAAGGCGCAGGACAAGTGGAGACCGGTTTTCGAGAACGGCGGCCACGAATGCCTCATCGCGTTTACCAACTGGTCGGGCATAGTGTTTCCGCTTCAACCTAGTCTCGATGGCGACGAAGCCCCGGGCAATACCGCGAGCATTGCGCAGCATAATTTGGGCGTGGTGCTGTTAAAAAAACATCCGAAGTTACACTACGCGTTCCAGGTCTGCAACTCGGCGCCTGAGGAACGCAGCTTTGTCGTCGCGGCGCGGCAGGCGCCCCTGTCCGAGGTCGAGGGGTTCATGGCAGGCCTGCCGGGCGACCGCAAGGCCAACGAGAAACCAGGCAAGGTTCAGAGCCTCGGTTTAGTGGCCTCCGCCCAGCCCGATCCCTCGGAGCTCAAGACGGCAAAACCCGTCCTGGAGCGCGTCAAGATAGGGCCGCACAGTTGCAGGGGATTCAGCCTGGTCGGAAGCTTAGATGCCGGCACTGCACTGATCCACGTGACCCAGACGATCGACGAGCGGATCGTTGGCGGTTTGAGCGTTCTGGTACTGTCCGACGGGAAGTGAACTCACGAATCGGATGTGCAACTGATGCTGGTTCGGGCCGCTTGCGAGCGCGTTGACTGGCGAGGTCTTCCAGCTCCTACTGCCCCACCGAGACCACCCGCGAATCCGCGGAGAATTTTTTGTAGTTACTGTAGCTGACCGCGATGTCGCCGCGGTAGCCTTTCACCAGCATGACCCGCGCCGAGCCGGCGATGAGGATGCTCTTCGGCAGCCATACTTCGTCGTTCACGCGCGCCATCTCGAAGGTCAGCCGGTCGCCTTTCGCCAGCCGCGCCACAATGCCGCCCCAGGAAATCGTATCCAGCGTTTCCATTTCGGCCTTCACCGCCTGGTAGTCCTGGCGGTCCACCCAGAAGCGCATTTTTACTTTGGGGAAAAAGAAGGCGCTCTTCACTTTCGGCTTGTATCCGGGTTTCGGCATGGCGTCGATCACCCACATCGCGCGACCGCCCAGGTCTTCGTCCGGCAGAAGGCGCAAGTCGTAGGCATCCGGGATCTCGCGGATTGGCTCGCGCTGCTTTTCCTGCTTGCGGCGCCAATCGGCAATGCGCTGCTGCTTTTGCGCCTCGGTCTCCGCGCTGCGCCCCGCGTTGCTCTGGCGCAGTTTCTCCTCTTCCTTCTTCTGTTCCTTGGGCGCAAGCGGCTGGTCGTTCAGCGCCACCAGGCGGCGGTAAGGGGAGCCTTCCAGCAAGGTCACGTCATAGGTGTGAACTTCGCGGTGCTTGACCTTGCCGGAGCCGTCCAACTCGCGTTCTTCCTGGCGTTCCAGATAGGTGTAGTTGCGGGCAGCTTCGACGCCGGCCCATTCCACATCGATCGACCGGCGCACAATGTCGCGTGCGTCCTGAGCGGCCAGGACGGCGGGAATCCAAATCAATAACGCCAGAAAACGCATTCTCTATTGTGATGCCGCGCGCGGCCGGCGGGTTTCGGCGGGGTGCCGTCATCCCACCAGGCTGGCGAATCGCGAGCCTGAGCGCACGATGGTCTGGTTGCGTTCGGGTCCCGTCGAGATGCAGCCCACTTCGACGCCGGTCTGCTGCTCCAGGTAGGCGATGTAATCGCGCGCTTTGGCCGGCAGATCTTCGTAGTGGGACATGCCGAACGTGGAAGAACGCCAGCCGGGCCGGTAGTCGTACACCGGCTCCAGCGCCGCGAGCTCCGCAACCGTGGGCGGAATGGTGCCGATGGTTTTGCCGCCCAGCTTGTAGCCCACGCAGACCGGGATCTGGTCGAACTCGTCCAGGATGTCGAGCTTGGTTACCACGATGCTGTCGAAGCCGTTGATGGCCGCCGTGTAGCGCAGCAACGGAACGTCGAACCAGCCGCAGCGCCGCGGCCGCCCGGTCACGGCGCCGAATTCCTTGCCGCGCCGGCGGATCTTATCGCCCCCGCTGTCGAGCGCCTCGGTGGGAAACGGGCCGCCGCCCACGCGCGTGATGTAGGCCTTGGAAACCCCGATCACGCCATCGATGCGCGTGGGCGCCACGCCCGTGCCGGTGCAGGCGCCGCCGGCGCTGGCGTTCGAAGAGGTGACGAATGGATAGGTGCCGTGATCGATGTCGAGCATGGTGCCCTGCGCGCCTTCGAACAATACGCTTTTGCCGCCCGCGATGGCCTGGTTGAGCAGCCAGGCCGTGTCGCAGGCCATCGGCCGGATTCGTTCGGCGAAGGCTTCGTACTCGGCGCGGATCTTCTCGAGGTCGAGATTTTCGTAGATCCCCAGCGCCTTGGCGATGACCGCTTTTTCTTCCATCAGCGAATCGTATTGCGCGCGAAAGACCGCCCGGTCGAGGAGGTCCGCCACGCGAATGCCGCGCCGCGCGGTCTTGTCTTCATAGCAAGGCCCGATGCCGCGCGAAGTGGTTCCGATGGACACCCGCCCCGGCCGCCCTTCGGACATCTTCTCCATCATGCGGTGCGCGGGAAACAGGACGTGCGCGCGGTTGCTGATGAACAGGTTTTCGGTGACGGCAACGCCGGCGGCTTCGAGCGCGTCGATTTCCGCGAGCAGCGCCGCCGGATCGATCACCAGCCCGTTGCCGATGACAGCCTGTTTACCAGGCCGCAGAATTCCGCTCGGGATCAGCTTCAAAACGAACTTCCGCTCGCCGATGAACACGGTGTGTCCCGCATTGTGTCCGCCCTGATAGCGCGCGACCAGATCGAACCGCTCGGAGAAGAGATCGACGATCTTCCCTTTGCCTTCATCTCCCCATTGGGAGCCTAGTACAATCACGTTTCCCATTTTGACCAAACCCATTCATTCTACCGTGTTCGTGCGTCTCCGGATATAAGGACCCACTCCTCCCGCTAGCCGCCCGGCTATGATACGCTTACACTTTACATGCAGATTTCCGATGTCTACCTGGATCTGGGCCAGGATGCGTTTGCACAACTGATTCGCGGTGTTTCCATAGGCAAGTTGAAGACCTATCAGATGTATGAAGGCTTCAAGGTGAGAGCCCATCTGCACAAGGTCAACACCGAACTCCTTCGCAAGTCGATCCCCAAATTCTGGGCGCGCCTGAATGAACGCGACGAGGATTTCGGTAAGGACCTGGCGCAGGTGGTGCTGATCTCCCATTTGGAAATGATCACGGGCGTGCTGGACTTCCTGGGTGTTCCGCACGAGAACGGATTCTTCGCGAAAGACGTCGATCCGAAACCACTTTTTACCGAAGGCTGGGAAGCTCGGGTGTGCGAAAAGTTCCGGGGCGTTTTCCCCGACCCGATCCTTCTTTTTTACGTGAACCACTTGCGATGGGAACTGCTGGGCGCTACGGAACCGTTCCACCCGTCCCCAAGCGCCGCCTGAGTTCGGCGGGTGGCGTGCAGTGGATTAGAGAGAACCATGATAGTTCTGGCGGCGAACTGGCAAGAAGTTGAACTGGTCGCGCCTGGAAAGTCCTTAATAATAAAAGGTTTCACCACAAAAGGGTGGGGTCTGCTGGGTGTGGGATTTTCAGGCAGCGGCTTACAGGGAATGCGCGATAACACCCATAATTGCGTGACCGAGGAACCTGGACTTGCTGGCGGCCCACACACGAGAGGTGCTTAACGTGAATCACTGCGATTTCCATTATTCTCATCTCCTGCCGAAAAAGCCGGGGATTCTCCCGTTGGAGGAGACCATGACGAAGCAGTGCCGCCGCTGCGGCGCCGCCTTTATCACCAGATCCCGAATCCGGAAGCGCTGTGACGTGTGCCAGACGCTGGTCTCTGCGGAAAAGCAGAAGAAGGCCAACGAGCGCCTCAAGGCCCGGCGGGCCGCGCGGCGCCTGTGCCTGATCCCCAACTAGATCCAGCTCAGACGGTTAAAGCCTGATCCAGATCTTCTACCAGGTCGTCCGGGTGTTCCAGGCCAATCGAAAGCCGCAGGAGGTTCTGCGGCGTGCGCGAAGCGGGTCCTTCCACTGAGGCGCGATGTTCGATGAGGCTGTGGGCGCCGCCCAGGCTGGTGGCGCGAATGAACAGGCGGCAGCCGGCCGCAACCGCCATGGCCTTCTCTCTCGCGCCGCGCACCTGGAATGACAGCATGCCGCCGAACGCCGTCATCTGGCGCGCGGCGATCGCGTGGCCGGGATGTTCCTCCAGGCCTGGGTAGTGGACCTGCTCGACCGCGGGGTGTGCCTGGAGCCAGCGCGCCACCTGCATGGCATTCTGCGATTGAGCGCGCACACGGTACGGGAAAGTGTCCAGGCCGCGAAGGGTCAGCCAGCAATCGAACGGCGAGGGCACCGAACCTCCATAGCGTTGCGACTTGCGGGCCCGTTCAAACAAATAATTCTCGTGCCGGGTGATGAGCGCGCCGCCGATTACGTCGCTGTGGCCGCCAATATACTTGGTCGTCGAGTGGGCCACCATATCGAAGCCGCAATCGAGCGGCCGCTGCAGCACGGGGGTCGCGAAGGTTCCATCGCACACCGTGAGCACCTGCGGCGAGGCGGCGCGCGCCAGGCCGGCGACGGCTGCCAGATCGGTGATCTTCATGAGCGGGTTGGAGGGCGTCTCGACCCAGATCAGGCGCGTGCTCGGGCGGATGCCGGCGCTCACGGCGTCGAGATCGGTCATATCGACGTAGGTGGTCTCGATCGGGAATTTGCCGAAGACTTCGCCGATGACTTTGCGGAGCCCCCAATAAACGTCGTCGGGGGCCAGGATGTGGTCGCCCGGTTCGAGCCCCTGGACCAGCGCCGCGGCGACGGCCAGCCCGGAGGAGAAGGCGAGGGCCTGCGTGCCGCCTTCGAGGTCCGCCAGACAGACTTCGAGTGCCTGACGGTTGGGGTTGTTCTCACGGGAATAGCTGAAGCCGAGCGGATATTCGCCCGAGGGACTCCGCTCAAACGTGGTGGAGAGGTGGATGGGCATGGTGACGGCGCCGGTGGCGGGGTCGATGTGGCGGCCGGCATGGACGGCGCGGGTTTCGATCTTCATCACTGCCCAGTGTAGCGTCTGTTCCCACGCCGCTGGGTGTCATCGCGCACCCAAACCAACCGGACTGTAGATATTCACCTCTTCTTTTCTGGTAGTTAGCGGTGCGGGTGGCTGGCCCGGCAATTGCAACGGCAGGCAATATGGCATACGTCATCACCGATACCTGTACCAAGGACGAATTGTGCGTGCAAGCCTGCCCGGTTGACTGCATCCATCCGAAGCAGGATGAGAGCGGTTTTGTGGAGGCTCCGCAGCTCTACGTGAATCCGGCCGATTGCATCGATTGTGGCGCCTGCATTCCGGTGTGCCCGACGAATTCGATCTACACGCTGGAAGAACTGCCGGTGGAATCCGCGCGGTTTGCCGAGTTGAACGCGGTGCATTACAACTAAACCGGATCTGCCAGGCTAAGGCATGGCCCCGAGGGGACGCCAGTACAATGGGGTATGTCTCGAATCGCGGCTTTCTTTCTGGTATTGGTTTGTCTGGCTCGCGCCGAAGTGCATCCCATGACGCTGCGGCAAGCGGTGGAATCGGCGCTCAAACAAAATCCCGATATTGCGCTGGCGCGTCTGGATGAAGACAAGGCGCGGCAGGCCGTGCACATCGCGCGGAGCCCGTTTGCGCCACGACTGGTAGTGGGGAGCGGCCTGGCGTACAGCAACGGCTTCCCGATGAGCATCGAGGGCTCCGCGCCTAGCCTGGTGCAGGCCAACGCGCTGCAGGACATCTTCAACCGGCAGCAGAGCTACGTGGCGGCGCAGGCCAAAGAGGACTCGCGGGGCGCCACGATAGCGGTGACGGGCAAGCGCGACGAAGTGGCCTACCGGACCACGTCTTTGTATCTGGATGCGGAACGCGCGGCGCGCGTGGTGGAGTTGGCGCGCAAAGAGGCCGACAGCCTGCAGAAGGTGCTGGAGAGCGTCCAGGCACAGGTGCGGGAGGGGCGTGCGCTGCCGCTGGCGGAGAAGACGACCGCCGCGAACGTGGCGCGGGCGCGGCAGGCGGCCGATCTGCTGGAGGACGACCAGGCGCAGTCGGAGACGGCGCTGGCGATGGCGCTGGGGTTCTCCGCCGAGGACCGGGTGCGCGCGGTGGCCGAGCAGCGGCCGGCTCCGGCGCTTCCGAAATCCCAAGAGGAAGCCGTCAACGCGGCGCTCGAATCCAACAAGGACCTGCGCCGGCTGGAATCGCAAATCATCTCCAAAGGATTCGAGGCAAAGGGAGAGAAGGCGCAGCGTCTGCCGCGCGTGGATCTGGTGGCACAGTATTCCCTGCTCGCCAAGTTCAACAACTACGCCCAATACTTCAGCAAGTTCCAGCGCAACAACGGGGAGATCGGGCTGTCCTTCCAATGGCCGCTGCTGGCGGGTACGGCGCTGGGCGCGGAGGTGGCGCAGACGGAGGCCGACATTTCGCACCTGAAGATCGACCTCAACAACACGCGCAACAAAATCCGCAGCGATCTGGAGCAAGCGTATCGCACGGTTCGCCGATCTGAGACGGCGGCCGAGGTGGCGCGCCTGGATCTGGATGCGGCGCGCGAACAAATCTCCGTCTACCTGGCCCAGATGCAGGAAGGCCGCGTGACGCTTCGGCAGGTGGAAGAAGCACGGGTGGTGGAGAACGACAAGTGGATCGCGTTTTACGACGCGCAGTACGCGAGCGAGCGGGCGCGCTGGGCGGTGCTGCGGCTCACCGGCGATCTGATGGCGGCGGTAGAGGCGCTGCCTTAAAGCCGAAGTCGCCGACGGGGATGCCGAGGATGCGCGGATCGCCGGAAGGTTGGAAGGGCGGCTCGGAGCGGATGGAGACGCGGACCGGACCGGCGGGCGCAGGCGGCAGAGGCCATTCGAGCGTTTGCCAGCCGGCCTGAGTTACCAGGCGGGGCTCCAGATCGCGATCGTCGATGGAGACGTGAACGGTGACGGGGCCGACCTTTTCCAGCAGCGTGGTGTTGGGGAACAAGCGCAATTGGAATCGGGCTGCGCCCTCGGGCCGTTCGAGGCGCGCGGCGGCGGCGGGCGAGATCCAGCGGAAGCCGTTCTCCGGGCCATACCAACCCCTCTCCAACTGCCAGACGGGTGTGGCGCTGGTGGTGTCGATGAAGGAGGCGTCGGGCATTTGGGGCAAGTGCTCCGCGATATCCAGTTTATGGAGGGAACTGTTCCAGGAGGCGAAGGCTACGCGGGCATGATCGGAGCCGGTGGGAAGTACGGGTGGGTTGCCATATTGGATGTCGGGTGGCGCCTGGCGGTAGGAGCATTTAATGGCGCCGATAATGCCCCAACTGCCGAAGCCGGCGGGCGCACCGGAATAGATCACGCTGTCGGGAGGGGTATTGCCGCGGGCGTACCGGTCCCAGGTGGTGACCCAGGCGCGTGCGTTGTCATCGCGGGCCAGTTTTTCGCGGCGTTGGATGCGCAGTTCGTGAAGGTCGAGCGGCAGCCATAGGAGAAAGAAGACGGCGAGTGCGGCGATGGGGCCGGCTTCGGCCATACCGGCGAAGGCGATGGCCAGGCCGGCGAACGGCAGGTAGCAATAAGCGGTATCGAGGCGGCCAGGCAGGAAGAGCATGGGAACGAAGAAGAGCAGCATGGCGGCCAGGCCGAAGCGGACGCGGTGATTGCGTGCGAACCAGAGGGGGATGGGGAGCGCGAAACCGAGATAGGGAACCAGGAAGACGCGGCCGGCATAGAAGACGCCGGTTTGGGCCAGGGCGGCGGCGGTGAAGCGGAAGGTGTACTCGTTGTCGTGATTGGGATTGAGCAGCAGTCCCTGCAGCCCGAAGGAAAACGACGCGAGGAAAAAGGGAATGAGGGGCTTCCACTTCCGGCTGCCGAACCAGATTTCATAACAGGCCAGCACGAACGGGAGCATGACGGCCGGCTCCTTGGCCTTGTAGGCCAGCCAGAAGCAGAGAAAGCTGAGAATCCAGCGGCCCCGCGCATAGCTGAGGATGCTGAGCAGGCTGAAGGTGGCGCACAGGACATCGAAGATGTACGCCGGCTTCCAGACCGCATCGAAAAAACCCATGTGGAGCGCGAAGAACACGCAGGCGGCGGCCGCGGGCAAGGGACGCGCGCCCAGCCGGCGGGCCAGCAGCCAGACCAGCCACACGTTCAAGAGATGGAGAAGATGGAGCGCCGCGACGTACTTGGGGAAATCGAAACCGAAAAAGCTCTCCTCTTCGTGATAGAAGAGATGGCCGGCGGGCCGGAAGTTGTTGGGCTGGAAACGCGGCGTGAGAAGCCCTTGAACGAACGTGGCCGCGCTGGCGTTGCGCGTCCAGCTCAGGTGGTCGAAATCATCGTCGGTGAAGAAGCCTTTATAAGCAGCGCGGTTGACGATCAGGAACACCGCGGCGAGAAGCAGGAAGCAGGCAAGGCCCGCACGTTTAGACATAGAAGCAACTATTGTAGGTGAGCAGGAGGGGAATTGCGGCACAGGGCGTTAGACTCTGCTACATCTCAAGTCCACATTTAGACTTCGCAACCGCCCAGAACGTTGCCCCTCAATTCTGTCGGACAACCCCACTCTGAGTCAGAGACTACGACCTCTTAGCGGTGCGAGGTGAGTTCGATGGATCTGTCATCCCCGGCCGTTAAACAGACATTGTGGGGTGAGCTTTGCGCGGCCGCTAATTGCTGAGAGACATCAAGTACCGGATAACGATGCAGCGAGTCCCTCAGCAAGGGTCCTTGCGGCTATCAAATTCCTGGCCGCCAGGTTGTGACCGGTCTGGTGAGTGCAATACTTCCGTGATCATTTCAACCAGCTTCTCCGCCACAAAGGGCTTTTTAATGAAGGCCCAACCGTAATTGAGCACCAGTAGATTTCCGTTCCCGCCCCCGGACATCAACATCACATGCATGTCTGGTCTAGCCTTCTTCAGGCTTTGGCCCAAGTCCGGACCTGACATCAGGGGCATGTCCACGTCGGAAAGGAGGAGATCGATTTTGCCTTCCATTCCCTTCGAGAGCTCAAGCGCGTTGGCTCCGCTGTAGGCTGATAACACGACGAAGTCTGCGCGGTCGAGGATCGTCGCCACAAACTTGAGAACGGTCTCGTTGTCATCGACAACCAGAATGGTTTCGCGCTTCGCTGGAAGAGTGTCCGGCATGGGTTCACTGTTCAGTAATCTTTGCTCACTGCACGTGCGTGGCCAAATGCAAAAGCTAAGACACTAAAGGGCCGCTATTGTGGATTTCCGCGAAGCATGCACTCAAAGTGCATCACCTGCCTGTCTAGCCTTGCGAGAGGCAAGATACACTAAGAGCCGATGCGGCTACTGACGGGCCCGGCCGGTTCCGGCAAGACGACCATTCTGCTGAACCAGTTTCGCGACGCGCTGCGGGCCGGCGGTGAAGGGGTACGTCTGCTGACGCCGACGGCGACGCTGGCGCAGCACTTGCAGAACGAAGTGGCGCGCGAAGGGTTGGTCTTTCACCGGAACCTGATCCAGACGCTGAATGCGTTCGTGGAAGAGAGCGCGGGTGGGGCGCTGTTGGCGGAGCAACCCGTGTTGTACCTACTGGTGGAACAGGCGGCGCGGCGGCTGCGGCGGCCGGAATTTGCGCGCGTGGTGGATACGGCGGGATTCTGCGCGGCGCTGGCCCGGACTATCGACGAGTTTGCGTCGGCCGGGTGCGACAGCGCGCGGCTGGCCGAGTGTCTGCCGGATACACCGCTCGGTGCGGCGTTTCTGGAGGTGTATGCGGAAGTGGACCGTGAACTGGAGGCACGCGGGTTGGAACTGCGGGCACGGCGGCTGGAGCGAGTGGCGGCGCGGATGGAACGCGAGGGCACGGGCGGAATCCGCACGATCTGGCTGGACGGGTTTCACGCGCTGCCGGATCCGGAGTTGCGGGTGATTGGGGTGTTGGGGCGGCATTGTGATGTCACGATGGCACTGGCGGACGGCGATCTGACGCCGGCGCTGCGCAAGCGGCTGGAGGGCATGGGATTCCACGAAGAGCGCGCGCCGCGCAGGCGGCCTCGGCCGGCGGTGGCGGTGGTGAAGGCGGCGGGCATCGAACGGGAAGCGGAGGAGATTGCGCGGCGCATCCTGGAGCAGGCGGCGGCGGGCCGGCCGTTCCGCGAGATGGGGATCATCGTGCGGCCTGCGGATACCTATGTGCCGATCCTGCGGTCGACGATGGGGCGGTTCGGGATTCCGGCGCGGTTCTACTTTGAACAGGGGCTGGACCGGCATGCGGCGGTACGGTACCTGAGCGGCGCGGTGGACGCGATGCTGGGCGGATGGGATCACGGCGAGACGCTGAAAGTGCTGCGCCTGGCGCCGCGGTTTGCGGATTGGAACGCCATGGATCGCTTCGATTTCGCGGTGCGCGAACAGATGCCGAACGCGGGGTTGGGGGGGTTGAAGGCGCTGGCGGAGGGGCCGGGGTCGGAACCGCTGCTGCATCGGATCGAGGAACTGGGCGGGATCGAAGAATGGAGATCGTTTGCGCTCGAACCGAAGGACTGGGCGGCGCGGTTCCGGACGTTGCGGAACCTGTTCCGGCCGGTGCGGCCGGAGCCGGACGCGGAGCGCGCAGAAATCTGGCGTAGCCAGGCTCGGGCGCTGGATGAATTCGATCAAGCGCTTGACGAGGCGGCCTGCGCGCTTGAAGCGCGGCACGCGGTGCCGCTCGAGAATTTCTGGCAGGCGGCGAAGGCGGTGCTACGGCTGAAGCCGCTGCGGCTGGAGGACGGGCGGCGCAACGTGGTGCACGTGCTGAGCGCGCACGAGGCGCGGCAGTGGGTGCTGCCGGTGGTGTTCGTGTGCGGAATGGTGGAGAAGCAATTCCCGCAGACGCATCCGCAGGATGTATTTTTTCCGGAGGCGGCGCGCACGCAATTGAACGCTGCCGGGATTCGGGTGCGGACGGCGGCGGAGTTCGAGCGGGAGGAGCGGGCGCTGTTCGACTCGGCGATCACGCGGGCCACCATGCTGGCGACGCTTTCCTACCCGGAGTTCAGCCCGCGCGGGGAAACGAACTTACGCTCGCTGTTTCTGGAGGAATGCGGGGCCGCAGTGGAAGAGCAGACGGCTCGCGCGGTGAAGCCGCAGCCGCGGGACCGGCGAGGGCCGGGCGGTGGGACGCGGGAAGGGATCCGCGCGCCGGGGCTACTGAGAATTCTGCGCGATAAGACGGAGATTGTTTCTCCGTCGCGGCTCGAAAGCTATTTGCAATGTCCGTTCCAGTATTTCGGGCGTCACGTGCTTCGGCTGCGGGAGCGGCCGGTGCGTCCGGCGGAGAGGCTGGATTTTCTGACCCAGGGGAACATTGTGCATGCGGTGCTGGCCCAACTGTATGAGCGGCCGCAGGACGTGGAGGCGTTGTTCGAGGATGTGTTTGCGAGCAAGGTGGAGGAGAAACAGATTCCGCCGGGGTACCACCGCGAGAGGCTGCGCAACGCCATGCTGGACGATTTGCGGACCTTCGTGAATCACCGGGAAGCGCCGCGGGGCGGCGAGGACTCGCGCACCGAAGTGGACTTCCAGTTTGTGCTGGGAGAGGGAGTGGAGGTGAAAGGAAAGATCGACCGGCTGGATGTGGAGCCGGATGGGCTCGCGCTGGTGATCGATTACAAATATAGCGGCGAAAAGAATACCAAGGACCGGAAAGACAACGACGACTTGCTGCAAGCGCCGCTCTACCTGCTGGCGGCGGAGCGGTTCTTCGGATTGGAACCGGGGGGCATGACGTACATCGGGCTGAAGGGCGGGGTGGTGCTGGTCGAGTGGAAGGGCGGGGACTTGCCGGCGGGGTGGCGGGAAGCGGCCACGGAGCGGACGATGGCGATTGTCGCGGCGATTCGCAGCGGGCGGATGGAAGTGGCGCCGTCGGACCGCGACAAGTGCCGGTACTGCGATTTCCGCGACGTGTGCCGCGTGTCGGGCGAAGAGGCGGCGGTGGCGGAGGGCGCGTGAGGGACGTGGACTTTACGCCTGCCCAGCAGGAGGCGATCGACGCCGGGAAGCGCCACCTGGATGCGTGCGTGGTGGCGGGACCGGGATCGGGGAAGACCACCGTGCTGGTGGAGTATTTCGGACGCCTCGTGGAAGCGGGCGTGGACCCGCTGCGCGTTCTGGCGATCACGTTCACGGAGAAGGCCGCCGGCAACATGCGAAAGAAGCTGGCGGAGCGATTCCAGGACTCGCTCGCCATGCGCGCGAAGATGGAGCGGGCGTGGGTCTCCACGGTCCATGGGTTTTGCTCGCGGCTACTGAAGGAGAACGCGGTTTTCGCGGGGATCGATCCGGAGTTTACGGTGGCGGACGCGAACGAAAGCAAGCGGCTGCAATTGGAATCGATGAGCGCGGCCATGGATGGGCTGCTGGAGGAGCACCCGGCGGGAATGAAGGCGCTGATCCGCGGGTTGTCTTCGGCGGAATTCGACCGGGCCATGCTGGATGCGTACGACGCTATGCGGGGCGCGGGCGTGCGGGTGGAACAGTTGTCCGGTTTTGCGGCGCCGCAGGGGACCGGTGTGAGGGAAGTGGCCGAGACGTTGGGCGCGCTGCGAAGCGAGCCGGTGACGAACTGGGGCTATTCGCAAAAGGAGGAACTGCGCGGGGCGCTCGATGGGGCGGAGCGGATCGTGGCGGCAGACGGGCCGCGGGCGGCGATCGAGGCGATCGGCGCGTTTTCGTGCAACCTTACCAAGTGCAAGCGCGGCAACACCGCTTACAACCTGCTGAAGCGGATGAGGGAGCAACTCGAGGAGGCTCGCTATTCGCTGATCACGGAGCTGTATGTCACGGAGCGGAGGATGCTGCTTGAGATTCTGGCGCGCTTCGACCGGCTGTACCGGGAACGGAAGCGGCAGGCCGGGCTACTGGATTTTGCAGATCTGGAAGAGTACGCGGTGCGGCTGCTGGAAGAACACACGGACGCGCGGGGGCGGGTGCGCGGACAGTTCGACCACATCCTGATGGACGAGTTTCAGGACACCAACGGGCAACAGGCGCGGCTGATGCAACTGGTGCGGGCGCCGGACCGGTTCTACGCGGTGGGAGACATCAACCAGTCGATCTTCGGCTTCCGGCATGCGGAGCCCGAGGGATTTCAGCGCTACCAGCAGGACATTGCCGCGCGGGGCCGCCACCTGGTGGAACTCAACGACAACTTCCGCAGCCGGGCGCAGGTGTTGAGCGCCGTGGAGACGATGGTGGAGGGTGCGAACGGGATCGTGAAGCGTCCGCTGGTGGCGCGGCGGGTTTTCGAAGAGGCGAGGGAGGTCTCGGTCGAACTCCTGAATGCTTCGGCGCTGGACGTGGAAGCGCGGTGGGTGGCGCGGCGCATCGCGGAACTGGCGGCGGGGCGGTTCGAATTCCGGGACGTGGCGGTGCTGGTGCGGAATACGGAGGTGATTGCGGCCTTCACGCAGGCGTTCGAGGAAGCCGGCATTCCCTACGTGGTGAACATGGGGAAGGGCTTTTACGAGACGGCGGAAGTGAAAGACCTGACGCAATTGCTGCGCACGGTGGCTAATCCGCGCGATGAGGTGAGCCTGGCGGCGGTGCTGCGGTCGCCGCTGGTTGCAGTCTCGGATGAATCGCTGCTGGCGCTAAAAGCGATGGGCGACAACCTGGGCGGTTCGCTGATGCGGTTGGGTGCGGAGAGCGCCGGGGGTTTCGAGGCGGAGGATTACGGGAGGCTGTGCGGCTTCCGCGACCGGCTGCGGGAGTGGCGGGTGCGGCGCGAATACGTGACGTTTGACCGGCTGTTGGCGGAGGCCATGGACTCGAGCGGGTACGCGGCGCAATCGGGAGCGCGCGCGGCGGCGAACATCGATAAATTCCTGGCGCAGGCGCGGCAGGCCGCGGGGAAAATGGCGCTGGACGAATTTGTGGAAGAGCTGGCGCTGCTGCGCGATTCGAATCCGCGCGAGCAGGATGCACCTCCGGAGGATTCGAGCGACGCCGTGAACGTGATGACGGTGCATGCGTCCAAGGGGCTGGAGTTTCCGGTGGTCTTTCTGGCGGCGCTGCATAAGGGCGTCGATACCAGCACGCCGGCGGTGGCTTTCTCACGGCAATACGGGTTGGGGGCGCGGTGGCGCGACCCGTCCACGGGCGACGAGAAGGACGATCTCTTCCAGCACGCTCTGCGCGCCGAATGGAAGAAGCGGGAGGAGGAAGAAAGCAACCGGCTGCTCTACGTGGCGACGACGCGCGCCGAAGAGCATCTGGTGCTGAGCTTCTCGGGTAAACCGGCGAAGTGGGCCAAGGATGTGGCGGGGCGGCTGCGGTTGGCTTTGGATCTGGCCCAGCCTCGCGATGAGATTCAGACGATGACGGCGCCGGACGGGAAAGAGTGGAAGCTGCGGGTGGTGGTGACGGACCGGGCGCCCGAAGGCGCGCTGAGCGCAGGGACTGGAGCGCGCGCTGCGACCACCGCGCGAGAGGCGGAGTTGGTCCCCACGACGCCGATGGTGGAGCGGCAGGAGAGCAACGCGACGGTGACGGCGCTGGCGAAGTTTGCGAGTTGCCCGCGCGCGTATTACCTGGGGAATTATCTGGGTTTCGAAGGAAGGCTGCGGAAGCTTGAAGAGCCTGACGGCAAGCTGCCGGCCGGAGAGGTGGGCAACCAGCTGCACGCGCTGTTGGCGGGGAGCGAGGTGGTTTCGCCGGATGCCCAGGCGGTGCGGCTGGCGCAGGTGTTTCGCGAGAGTGCGCTAGGCAAGCGTGTGGAGCGGGCCGTGCGTGTGGAGCGCGAGTTCGGTTTTCTGATGGCGGTGGAGGGCCTGGTGATGAGCGGCCAGGTGGACCTGTGGTTCGAAGAGGGCGGCGAACTGGCGATTGTGGATTACAAGACCGATGCGGTGACGGCCGCGGAAGCGCATCAGCGCGCGCACGATTACGAACTGCAAGTGCGGCTTTACGCGCTGGCGGTAGAACGGGTGGCGGGGCGCGCGCCGGACCGGGCCTGGCTGCATTTTTTGCGGCCGAATACAGTGGTGGCGGTGGATCTGACGCCGTCGCTGCTGGAATCGCCGGAACAGATGGTCAAGGAATTCCAGGAGGCGCAAGAGCGGGGAGAGTTTCCGCTGCGGGAAGGCGAACACTGCACGCGGTGTCCGTTCTATCGCGATTTATGCCCGGCGGGGCACGCGTAGCGGCAACTGCAAGTATCACAGCACGGACAATTAGCCGCCTTCCCTCCAACAAGCGGATAGATGCCGCAGAGCGGGGACGGCGTCTCCGACCGGGCCAATCTCTATCGCGGCGGCGAACGGTGTATGATCGGCTCTAGGCACTCATGAGGAAAAGCTTTTGAAAGCAGCGCGTGCGTGCCGGCATCGACTGGCGGTGTGTTTGGCCGCGGTGCTGCTGCTACCCGGGATGCCGGCGCTCGAGTTGCTGCGCGGCAACCGCGATTGCGCTATGGCGTGCTGCCGCGGTGGTAAGGGCGCATGTTGCTGCCGAAGGCCGCGCGCGGCGGGCTCCCCTGCGCCGGGGTCTGCCTGGAGCGCGGCGCCTGGATGTGCGAACCAGGAATGCTGCGGGCTCGGGGTTCGCAATTCGGGCGATTTGATTTTTCTCCCGCCGGAGGGCGTGGCTGGGCGGGCATGCCGAGTCGTGGAAGGTATTCGCGCTTGCGGCCGGCCGGCCGTGGCGCACAGCAGTTACTCAGAGTTGTATCAACGGCCGCCGCCTGGCGACCTCGCATAACGCATCCCGGGAATTGNNGGCCGGGCTTCGCCCGGTCGGCAGGCTCGGTCTGAAGCCTGCTCCAGCTCAAACTAGAAATGCAGTGGATCATATGGCGAGGTCTTCGTGATACGAGTGCAAAGTTTGCCGGCGGTGTGTTTGCTCGGTGCGGGGGTGGTGTGGGCCACGGTTTTCGGAACGGTGCGCGGGGTGGCGCACGATCCCAGTCACCGGCCCATTGCGGGAGCGGAGGTGACGCTGCGAGCGCAGGGGTCGGCGTACCAACAAAACGGGCGTACCGATGCGACGGGTGGGTTTGAATTCCTGGCGGTGCCGGTGGGAGAGTACGCCGTGCACGTGCGGTATGGGGGGTTCGCCGAAGCGGAGCAAGCAGTGGTGGTGGTCTCGGGCCACGCACCCGTCTTGCACGTGCAACTTCGCCTGGCGGCGCAGAAGGCGTCGGTCCAGGTCTCGGAAACGCAGGATGCGGTGGGCGTGCTGTCTTCGACTCCGGAATCGCTGGTGACGCGGAAGACCATCGATTCGATACCGGGTGCGGATCTCAGCAACAGCTTGGCGATGATTACGAGCACGGTGCCCGGAGCGTACGTGACACACGACCAACTGCATATGCGGGGCGGCCACCAGGTGACGTGGGCCATCGATGGGGTGCCGATTCCGAATACGAATATTGCGACCAATGTGGGGCCGCAGATCGATCCGAAGGACATCGATACGCTCGAAGTGATGCGCGGCGGGTACTCGTCGGAATATGGAGACCGCGCCTACGGCGTGTTCAACGTGGTTCCGCGCACGGGGTTTGAGCGGGACCGCGAGGCGGAGTGGAATTCGACGTACGGCACGTTTCATCAGACCAACGGTCAGTTCAACCTGGGCGACCACACGGAGCGGTTTGCGTGGTTCGGCTCGGTGAATGGCAACCGCGGCGATTACGGCCTGGAGACACCCGGACCGGACGTGCTGCACGACCGCGTTTGGGGGCTGGGCGGGTTCGGGTCGCTGATGTTCAACGTGGATGCGAGGAACCAGTTGCGCTTCGTCACGTCCGTGCGGAGGGACGACTACCAGATTCCCAACGATGACCTTAGGGAGGCGGCAGGCGTGCGCGACGTGGAGCGCGAGCGGGATGCGATGGCCGATTTCACATGGGTGCATACGGTGGCGCCGGGACAACTGCTGACGGTGGCGCCGTTTTTCCACTTCAACCGCGCGAACTACGACGGCGACCCGAACGACACGCCGGTGGCCGCCACGCAGCACCACGATTCCACGTACGCCGGCGCCGAAGCGGCCTACCAACTGGTGACCAACCGGCATGACGCGCGAATCGGAGTGTACGGATTCGGGCAGCACGATTACGAAGAGATTCACTTGCTGGCCAACGACGGATCGGGCGCCAGTATCCTGCAGCAGAAAGGCACCGGCGGACACCTCGAGGCCGTGTTTCTGGAAGACCAATTCAAAGTCACAGACTGGTTCACGGTGACCGGAGGGCTGCGGTTGACGCACTTTTCCGGAGCGGTTTCGGAGAGTCCGGCCAGCCCGCGCGTGGGGGCGGCGGTGCGCATCCCGGGGCTCGGTTGGGTGCTGCACGGGTTTTTTGGCGAATACTACCAGGCGCCGCCACTCTCGACGCTTTCCGGCCCGCTGCTGGATTATGCCGTGACACAGGGTCTGGGAGTGATACCGCTGAAGGGTGAGCGCGATCAGGAGAATCAAGTGGGGCTCACCATACCGCTGCGCGGGTGGACGTTCGATGTGAACAGCTTCCGCCAGCGCGCCCGGAACTTTTTCGATCACAATGCGGTGGGCAACTCGAATGTGTTCTTGCCGCTTTCGATTGCGGGCGCCCGCATCCGCGGATGGGAATTCGCGCTACGGTCGCCGCGGCTCTGGCGGAGGGCAGGGGCATCGCTCGTTTACTCTTACCAGCATGCTGAGGGTTCCGGCGCGGTGACGGGCGGCCTGACCGACTTCTCGCCGCCACCCACCGGCTATTTCCTTTTGGATCACGATCAGCGCCACACGCTGCACGCGAACTTCAACGTGAGCTTGCCGGGGAGGGCGTGGGCAAACGGCGGCGTGTATTACGGGTCGGGGTTTACCGATGGCTCGAGCGATACTCCGAAACACCTTGAACCCCACGTCACGTTGGATGGTTCGGTGGGAAAGGACTTTGGGGGAAACTGGTCGGTATCGGTGGTGGCGCTGAATGCGGCGAACCGGAGGTTCTTGCTGGATAACAGCCAGACTTTCGGAGGTACGCACTATGCGGAGCCGCGGCAGGTCTATGTGCAGGTGAGGTACCGGTTCCGGTTCTGAGGGGTTGCCCGCTCCGGACGGATCGCCGGGTACTCGGGATGCTGCCCGTTTCCAGGCTATCCCACCGACGATTCGGACGGCGTCTCAGCCCGTCAGAGCAGCGCGAGCGTGTCGCGGCTAGACGGCCGGTGAGACTGCACTGCGGTTACTTTTTCCGAACGACGCGGGGGCGGACGACCATCTGCGCGGCTTTGCCGGAGTGCTGGACCAGTTGCTGGATCTGGGCCTCCGGCAGGCTGACCGTGATGCCCAGCGTGGCGCCTTTGGCGGAAATGGACAACCCTTGGAGCAGCGCGGTGAGGTTGGGGTTAGGGTTCGTGCCGGTCTGCATCTGGGCGATGTTGACGAGGAGTTGGAGGGTTTGGACCAGGGTAGTGGCGTCCTGCGCACTGTCGGCGGTGGCTTGCACGGTGAGCACCACGGTGGTGCCGAACTTCACGCCGGCGCCGGCGCCGAGGATCTTCTGAAAGATGCCCTGCGCATTTGCGCCCAAGCCCGGCACGGATGGAACGCCGGAGGGAGGCGTCAAAGTGTACGGGGGAACCGTGGTGACCACCCAGGCATCTTCCAAGCTGCTCCATTGGTTTACTAATGCTACGACGCTGGAGGGAAGCGATTGGCCGGAGTGCGGTCGGTCGATGGCGGCTTTGACGGCCGGAATATCGCCGGCCACCACCAGGGTGGCATCCAGGAAGGCGGCGCCGCCAGCCTGCTTGGGATCTTCGATGATGGTGACGCCGGAATAGGTTTCGGTAAGGGCGCCGGACAGGGTGGCGAGCGCGGTGATCTTGGCGACATCGAAGTTGCCGCGGGCGAGGGCGATGCCGGTGTGAGCACCGACACCGACGGCGTTGGTGGCGGCGAGGATCTCGTGCAGGTCGCGGGTGGGATCGAAGCCGGTGAGAGTCACCAGTTGCTGAAGGGCCGCGGCGTTAGCCTGGAGCTGCGAGATTAGATAGATGCCGAAGGTCGAGGACTTGGCCGAATCCAGGTTAACACCGGCGATGACCTTGGCGTCGGGCATCACCAGGCTCAGGAGCTGGGAATCGGCGGCGCTGGCGGTGAATGCGCCGGCCAGGGTGGCGAACAGGGTGGCGGTGGTGAGGATTCGTGCGTTCATACCAATGAGGACGAGGCTTTCAACCTATTATTAGCGGGCGCCGGCGGCGGGCGATTGAGCGGCCAGGGTGATGGGAACCTGGCCCACCACTTCGATGCCAAAGCCTTCCAGGGCGACGATCTTGCGGGGGTGGTTGGTGAGCAGGCGAATGGTGTGGAGGCCAAGATCGGAGAGAATCTGGGCGCCGATGCCGTGCTCGTGCTGCAACTGGCGCTGGCCGGCGTCGCCGGCGTAGTGCATGAAATCGCGACCGTGGGAGGTCATGCGGGCGTCGCCGTGTGCGTCCTCCTCAATGCGGAAGCCGGGACCGGTTTCATGCAGGTAGACCAGAACGCCGGTGCCGGCTTCGCCGATTTGCCGCAGGGAGCCGTCGACGAGGCGGCGGCAATCGCAATCGGTGGCGCCGAAAACGTCGCCGTAGAGGCAACGGGCGTGCATGCGGACCAGGACGTTCTCCTTGCCGGCGAGGTCGCCGCGAACCAGCGCCAGGTGGTATTCGGGATTGAGGTGGCTGCCGTAGGTGATGGCGCGGAACTCGCCGAACTCGGTCTGGAGAGAGCCTTCGGCCACGCGGCGGACGAAGCGTTCATGCTTCATGCGATGGCGGATGAGGTCGGCCACGGAAATCATTTTGAGGTTGTGGCGGGCGCAGAACTCACGGAGTTGAGGGACGCGCGCCATGGTGCCGTCTTCGTTCATCACCTCGCAGATGACGCCGGCGGGAGACAGGCCGGCGAAGCGGGCGAGATCGACGGAAGCCTCGGTCTGGCCGGCGCGGACCAGGACGCCGCCATCCTGGGCGCGGAGGGGGAAGATGTGGCCGGGGCGGGCGAGGTCGCCCGGGCGGCAGAGCGGGTCGAGGGCAGTGAGGATGGTGCGGGTGCGGTCGGCGGCGGAGACGCCGGTGGTGACGCCTTCGCGGGCATCGATGGTTTCGCAGAAAGCCGTGCCGAAGCGGGAGGTGTTTTGGGCGCTCATCAGCGGCAGGCGCAGGTAGTCGCAGCGATCGGGCGTAAGAGCCAGACAGATGAGGCCGCGGCCATGCGTGACCATGAAATTGATGATTTCGGGCGTGACCTTTTCGGCGGCAATGGTGAGGTCGCCTTCGTTCTCGCGGTCCTCGTCGTCCACCACGACCAGGATGCGCCCGGCGCGGATTTCGTCGGTGGCTTCGGCTACGGAGACGAAGGGCATGCTTCATTGTAGCGGCGGGCGGCGGACTAGACGGAGGGAGCGGAGATGGGACGCGGAGAAAGACGCTATAACAGGTGTCGAAGGAGAAAAGCGCATGTCCAGGATCGTGCGATACGAATTCACCGGTAGTTGGCTGTGGTTCTGGTTCTGCTGTGTTACCGTCATCGGAATTCCCATTGGGATTCTGTACCTGTTGAGCGCCACCTTGCGGGTGGAAACCGAGATGGCCGAGCCGGAACGTTTTGTCAGCGAGTACCGGGCGGGCCGGTGGCACCGGGCCTGAGCGAGCGAAAGGGGGCATTGCGCCCTACGCTAAGATAAACGGCTGGGCAGGATTTTCCCAGCGCGGCGCGTCCATGGCGAATTTCCACCGATTTCTGCCATCATTTTCGAATCTGACCCTCACCGGGGTGGTGGACATCCTGGTGGTGGCGGTCCTCATCTACCAAGCGCTTGGGGTGGTGCGGGGGACGCGCGCGGGGCACATCCTCATCGGCATCTTCATCATGCTGTCGCTGTATGCGGTGGCATTGTGGGCCGGGCTGGAGGCTCTGCGGACGGTGCTTTCGTTCATTGTGCCGTACCTGGGGCTGGCGATCATCGTGCTGTTCCAGTCGGAGATCCGGCGCACGCTGGCGCGGCTGGGACGCAAACGCTGGTTCGGGCTGGGTGGCGGGTATCGCGATCCGGAATCGGTGAGCGAAATTCTGCTGGCGGCGGAAACATTGTCCGCGCAGAAGATCGGTGCGCTGATCGTGCTGGAGCGGGATATCGGTCTGCGAACGTTTATCGAAAGCGGAGTGCTGCTGGAGGCGCGCCTCACCCGGGACCTGCTGCTTTCCATCTTCGCGCCGGGGCTGCCGCTGCACGACGGGGCGGTGATCGTGCAAAAGGATCGCATCACGTCGGCGGCCTGTTTCTTGCCGCTGACCACCAATCCGGCGCTTTCGCAGCAACTGGGCACGCGGCACCGGGCGGCGATTGGGATCACGGAGGAAACCGACTGCCTGTCGATTGTGGTTTCGGAAGAGACCGGACGGATTTCTCTGGCGGCCTTTGGCGAGCTGGCGCCAGGGCTGCAACTGGCGGAATTGCGGGAGCGCATCGAACGGCATTTTGGAGTGGAGCGGACGGCGCCGTCGCAGATCGATGACAGTCCGGCGGACATTCCGTTGGTGGACGCGGCCGCGGAGAGCGCCCAGGATAAGGTGAACCTGCCATGAGACTGCTGAAGTGGCTGGGGGGGCTCTTGACCACGAACCTGGGGTGGAAACTGTTGTCCCTGGGGATCGCCGTGGTGCTGTGGGCTCTAGTGGCGAGCGAGCCTGAGCTTTCGACGTTCGCGGTAGTCGGCGTGGAGTACAAGAACCTGCCCGACGACCTGGAGATCAGTTCCGACCTGGTGAGCTCGCTGCGATTGGAATTGCGCGGCCCTTCGGGAGCGCTGCGGGGACTCGGGGAGGGCGGTACGCGTCCCGAGGTGATTCTGGATATGTCGGGGGTTGAGCCGGGCGAGCGGACCTTCGAGATCGGCGACGGCAACGTGAGGCTGCCGCGCGACGTGCGGCTGATGGGGGCGATACCGGCGGCCGTGCGGTTCCGCTTCGAGCGCAGCGGCACGCGCACGGTGCCGATAAAGCCGCGCTTCACGAATGAAGAGAATGGCGGATACGTAGTGGCGCAGGTGGCAGTGTCGCCGGAGACGGTCGAGATCGCCGGGCCGTCCAGCCGGGTGGCGAAGGTCAGTGCGGCGGCGGCGGACGAGATCAATGTTCCAGGGCGCGCCGGCACGTTCCAATACCAAGTGAACGTCTTTCTGGAAGACCCGCAAGTGCGGTTCGTAGCAGTTCCGCGGGTTACCGTGACGGTGACCGTTAAGAAGAAATAACGAGGAGAGTGAGTGGGGAAAGAACTGTTCGGCACGGATGGAATTCGCGGTGTGGCGGGGGAGTATCCGCTGGACCGGGCGACGGTGTATGCCTTTGGGCTGGCGCTGGGCCGCGACCTGACGTTTCGCGGGTCCAGCCCGAAGGTTTTGCTGGGCGCCGATACGCGCGAATCGGGACCGTGGATCGCGGAGTTGGTGGCGGGAGGCCTGGAGCAGGCCGGCGCGCTGGTCCGCCATGCGGGTGTCATCACCACTCCGGGCGTGGCGTACTTGACCCGCACGGGGCCGTTTCAGGCGGGCGTAATGATATCGGCGTCGCACAACCCCTACCAGGACAATGGCATCAAAGTATTCGGCCATAACGGATTCAAACTGCCGGACAGCGAAGAGCACGCCATCGAGCAGGAAATTTTCCGGCTGAGCCACAAGGGCGTTGAGCCGCGGGGCGCCGTGCCGAGCGCGGAAGAGGATCTCGCCCGGAAGTATGTGGACTATCTGGCGTCCACGGTGGAGACGGGCATCGATGGCTTCAAGCTGGTGGTGGATTGCGGAAACGGCGCAGCGTACCGGCTGGCGCCGCTGCTGTTCGGACGGCTGGGCGCGCAGGTGACGGCGCTCAACGCGGCGCCCAATGGCTGCAACATCAACCTCAACAGCGGCGCTCTGCACGTAGAAGGTTTGCGCGAGGCGGTGCTGGACGGCGGTGCGGATTTGGGAGTGGCCTTCGATGGCGACGCCGACCGTGCGATCTTCGTGACGTCGAGCGGCAAGGTGGTGAACGGCGATGCCGTGCTATTGGCCTGCGCGCGATCGATGAAAGCCGCGGGACGCCTCGACGGGGATATCGTGGTGGCTACCGTGATGTCGAACCTGGGGCTCGAACAGGCGCTGGCGCGGGCCGGCATCCGCATGGTGCGCACGCCGGTGGGCGACAAATACGTGCTCGAAGAGATGGTGCGGCTGGGCGCGGCGCTAGGCGGCGAGCAATCGGGCCACGTGATCTTCCGCGAATATGCCACGACCGGCGACGGCATGCTGACGGCGCTCCGGCTTCTCGAGACGCTGCGCCGCGCGGGAGCGGGGCTCGACGAACTCATCGCCGACCTGGACGTGCATCCGCAACGTTTGGTCAATGTGCGAGTGCGGGAGAAGAAGAGGCTGACGGAACTGCCCGCGGTGGCGCAGGAGATCAGGCGGGTGGAAGAGGCCTTCGCTGGCACGGGGCGCGTACTGGTGCGGTTTTCCGGCACGGAACCGCTGGCGCGCGTCATGGTGGAAGGACCGGACCTCGCGCAGGTGGAAGCTTTCAGCACGAGCATTGCCGACGCCATCCGGCGGGAGATGGGAGAGGAGTAGAATTTCCAATTGAAAAATATGGCCGCCGGCGCAAGTACGAAGGGTGTTTTTCAGCACGGGCGGAGGCCGCTTTTCATGGAAACGAAACGTTTCGGGGTCAATCAGCGTCTTAACTAATAAGTGAATACCATCTGACGATTGGTTCCCTGGAGCACCCGGTTGCCCTCGGACCCAGCCGGCGGGCGTCTTCCTCCGAGCGCCCGCCGGATTTTTATTTTTGTCGGGTCAAACGCGGCGTAAGGCCACGGCGGAGTTTTTGCTGCCGAAGGCGATGCAGTTGCCGACGGCGTGCTCGATTTGCAGATGGCGGCCGGGAGCAGTGACGTAATCGAGGTCGCACTCAGGGTCGGGCTCATCCAGGTTGATGGTGGGAGGCAGCACGCCATCGCGCATGGCGAGCAGCGTGGCGGCGATGCCCGCGGCGCCGCACGCGCCCTGCGGATGGCCGATCAGGCTCTTGAGCGATGAGCCGGCCAGTTTGTAGGCGTGGCTGTTGAAAGCCAGCTTAATGGCGCGCGTTTCCACGCGGTCGTTGAGCTCGGTAGAAGTGCCGTGGTAATTGACGTACTGCACTTCGGAGGGCGGGATGCCGGCTTCGGCTAGCGCCATGCCGATGGCGCGCGCCGGTTCTTCGCCGCACTCTTCCAGGCGCACGCGGTGGTAGGCTTCACAGGTGGAGCCGTAACCGGCGATCTCGCCATAAATGTGAGCGCCGCGCGCGCGGGCGCGTTCCATCTCCTCGAGGATGAAGAACCAGGCGCCTTCCGCGATCACGAAGCCGTCGCGATCTTTCGAAAACGGGCGGGAGGCGCGCTGGGGTTCCTGGTTCCAGCGGGTGCTCATGATGCGCATGAGCTGAAAGCCGCGCAGGATCAAGGGAGCCAGGGGTGCGTCCACGCCGCCGGCCACCACCGTGTGGAGCACGCCGGCCTGAATGTTGCGCATGGCGTAGCCGATGGCGTCGGTGGAGGAGGTGCAACCGGTGGAGACGATGTGGCTGAGTCCGCGGAAGCCGAACCGCATGGAGACCTCGCTGGCCAGAGTGCCAATGGTGCTGGTGGGGATGGTGTATACGCTGCACTGCTTGAAGTGCCCGGTGTAGAAGAGGCGATATTGCTCTTCGGTGAAATCCTGGCTGCCGCCGCCGGAGCCGACAATGACGCCGATCTCGCGGAGCTGGTCGCGCGACATGGCGGCTGGTTCAAGCGACGCGTCGGCCAGCGCTTCGGCCACAGCGGCGGCGGCCAGCGGCACGGAGCGCGAGACGTGCGGCCGATCTTTCGCGGTGACGTAGCGAGTTTCGTCGAACTCGTCGGGCACCTGGCCCGCCACCTGGACGGCAAACTCCGATGGGTCGAAACGCGTGATCCGCCGCACGCCGCTTTCGCCATTTTTGGAAGCTTGCCAGAAGGATTCGCGTCCGATCCCGTTGGGACTAACCGCACCGATACCGGTGACTGCTACGCGATGCATAGGAAAGTTCTTTGCCTTATCACCTAACGTCAGTATAGGCTGAATCATATGGACGCTGCGGCGGAAGGCCGGCCTTCGAATTCGTGGCGATTGTTATTTGCGGGCTTGGAAGCCGGCATGGTAGGCGCGCTTTGGATGCTGGCGTGGATGGGCTTGAGCTACGCGTGGCAGCGGCGCAGCTTCTGGACGCCCGAGAACTTGATGGCCACCGCGTTTGCGAGCGACGCGCCCCTCCGCACCGGTTTCGGCGCGGGCACGATCTCCGGCCTGGCCTTATACCTGCTGATCTACAGCTTGCTGGGCGCACTGTTTGCGTTTGTGGTGCGCGGCCGGATGCCGCGGGGGCGCGTCTTGTTGTGGAGCGTGGCGTTTGGCCTGGCGTGGTATTACCTCTCCTTTCACGGCATCTGGAAGAGCGTGATTCCGGTGTTGGCGCGTCTGCATGTGGAGCGGGCAACCGTGTTGGGACACCTGGTTTACGGGACGGTGCTGGCGCGCTACCCGGTGTATCTGGCGCGTTGGGAGCAGCCGGCAGTTTCGGCCGAAGGGGAGGAAAGCGACCGGGTCAGGGGACCCGCGGTCCAGGGGGACCGCCCCACTTAAAGCTCAGGTCTAGGCCAGTTCGAGTTCAATCTTCTTGGCGGCCGGGTCCAGCTTGACGATGCGGAAGCTGCGAATCTGGCTGGCGCGGGCCGGTTCGTTGCGAGGGCTGCTGCCCTGGCCGCCCTTCCACTTGGATTGCAACATGGAGGTCAACGAGGAGAGATCCACTTTCGCCTCGGCCGGCTTCTCTTCCGGTTCGGCCGCAGCCGCGCTGAGGCGGCACGTGGCTTGAATGCCTTCGCCCAGTTCGACGCGAGCGCGACTGGCGGATACATCGACCACGCGGCCCGTTACTATGTCGCCTTCTTTGTGCTCGGCGATGTATTCGTCGAGGCCAGTGGGAACCAGTTGTTTCATGCCCAGGCGCAGACGGCGCTTCTCGGTATCCATCTCGAGCACTACGGCCTTCACCGACTGGCCCACCTTGAGTGCTTCCTGCGGATGATTGAGACGCTTCTCGGCGCTGATGTCACCGATGTGGATCATGCCCTCGACGCCTTCCGCGACTTGCACGAAGGCGCCGAAATTAGTCAGGGAAGTCACCGGCGCTTCCACCACGGTTCCGGCGGCAAAGTTCTTCGCGGCGTCGGCCCACGGATCGCCCAGGGCTTGCTTCAAGCCGAGCGCGATGCGGCGGTCGGCAGGATTGACCCCCAGGATCACGGCCTCCACCTGGTCGCCCGGTTTGACCACGTCGGAGGGCTTGCGCACCTTCCTGGACCATGACATCTCGGAGAGGTGGATCAAACCTTCGATGCCCTTTTCAAGCTCCACGAAGGCTCCGAAATCGGCCACGCGGGTGACTGTGCCCTGCACGCGCTCGCCGGCCTTGTACTTGTCGCCGGCCAGTTCCCAGGGGTGGGGCTGGAGCTGTTTCAGGCCCACGGAGATGCGCCGCTTGGCGGCATCCACCTTGAGCACCTTGACTTCCACGTCCTGATCCACGGTCAGGACATCGGCCGGTTTGTTGATGCGTCCCCAGGAAATATCGGCGACGTGGAGCAGGGCGTCGACGCCGCCGATGTCCACGAAGGCTCCGAAATCGGTGAGGCTGCGGACCTTGCCCTGCATGGTCTCGCCTTCCTTGATCTCGGTGTAGCGGCGTTCCTTGGTAGAGCGCTCTTCTTCTTCGAGCACGGCGCGCCGGTCCACCACCACGTCCTCATCGGCCACGTCCAGCTTAATGATGCGGCAGCGGATCTCCTGGCCGACCAGCTTTTCCATCTCGGCCGCGTCTTTGGCGCCGCTGCGCGAGGCCGGCATGAAGGCGCGCACGCCCACATCCACGCTCACGCCGCCTTTCACCACCGCGGAGATGACGCCCAGAATGGCGACCTTGTCGGCAAAAGCCTTCTCGAGCGACGACCAGTCCTTGGGCCGCTGGACTTTGAGGCGCGAAAGCTCGTAGTAGCCGTCGGGACCGCGTCCCTTGATGGAGACCGGCATCTTGTCGCCCGGCTTGATCGTCTGGCCCGCCGCCTGGAACTCAGCCAGCGGAATGGTGCCTTCGATCTTGTAGCCGATGTCGAAGAAAACGGACTCGGCGGAAACCGCGATCACGGTGCCTTCGAGGCCTTTTCCTCCCACTTCTGCTTTGTGGGAGTGAGACTGTTCGTATTGCGACAGAATATCGCCGAAAGAGTCGGAGGGTTCGTTCGCGGTTGGGGATTGGGAACCGGGAGCCCGGTCCTGATCCAGAATGCTTGGGTTGGACATGAGACGGTACCCTTATTGTGGCATAATCCCGACTGGGATATCACGCTTGCCTCACGATCCAATGCTCCGCTGGACGCGGCTGGTCCGGCCGCACGATTTCATCTGGGTGCTGGCGTTTGCGGCGCTGCTCGCGACCACCGAAATTGGCGACGCGTACGAGATTGTGCCCCTGGTGGCGCTGGGAATCGCGCAGATTCTGGAGCCCAAGATTCCGGCCGTGCCTTCGACGCGCAGCCGCATCTTCTGGATGGTGCTGAAGCTCGCGCTGGGCTTTGTGCTGATAGGCCTTACCCACAGCATCAACAGCAAGTACTGGCTGGTGCTGCTGCTGCCGGTGGTTTCGGCCGCCACCACGTTTGGATTGGCGGGGACGCTGGTCTTCACGCTGCTTTCGGTGGCCGCCTACCTGGTTTTTCTGCTGGGAGTCCATGACATGGGGCAGGTGGAAGTGGACCTGCCGCTGCGCCTGGTCTTCCTGGTGATGATCGGCCTCCTGGCCAACACGCTGGCGCAGGACCTGCGCGTGCAATCGGAGAAGCACCGGCGCGCCGCGGAGCAACTGGCGGAGGCCAATGTCCACATCCAGCAGGCGGAGGAGGCGGTGCGGCGGTCGGAGCGGCTGGCGGCGTTGGGGCAGTTGTCGGCGGGACTGGCGCACGAGCTGCGCAACCCGTTGGGCACCATGAAGGCGTCGGCCGAAATGCTGGCGCGCAGCGTGAGCGCGGAAAACGAAGTGGCGCGCGAGGTGGCGGGCTTCATCTCCTCGGAAGTGGACCGCACCAACTCGCTGATCACCCGCTTCCTGCAATTTGCGCGGCCCCTGCGGCTACAGTTGGAGAAAGCCGACCTGGCGCACACACTGGACCGCGCGGTGGCGCTGGTGGAACGCGAAGTGCAGGGGGTCGCGATCTACAAGAACTACGAACCGGAAATCCCGCCGTTTCCCTTCGACGCGGAGCTGCTGGAGCGGGTTTTCTACAACCTGGTGCTGAATGCCGTGCAGGCCACCGAGCCGGGCGGCGCGGTAACGGTGAAGACGCGCGCGGCGGGTGGAACGGTGGAGATTGCGGTGATTGATCGCGGCGCGGGGATCGACGGGAAGCAGCGCGACTCCATCTTCAACCCGTTCTTCACCACCAAGCCGCAGGGTGTGGGGCTGGGCCTGGCCATCGTTTCCAAGATTGTGGACGAACACGGCGGTAAAATAACAGTGGAGAGCGAGCCCGGCAAAGGCAGCGTTTTTCACGTGCTTCTGCCGGTGGAGCCGAGCGCTCTCCAGACCGCCGACCGAAACCCCGCATGAAAAAACGCATCCTGATTGTCGAAGACGAAGAGAAGCTGCGGCGCGTCATCGGGCTGCAACTGGTTTCCGCGGGCTTTGAGGTGGACAACGCCGCTACCGCCGAAGAAGCCTTGAAGATTGTCGACCGCGCCGATCTGGTGCTGACCGATCTCAAACTGCCCAACATGGACGGCTTGCAGTTTCTGGGGCTGATCCGCCGCCAGAATAGCCAGGTGCCGGTGGTGATGATGACGGCATTCGGCAGCGTGGAAACCGCGGTCGAAGCCATGAAAGCCGGCGCCACCGATTTTCTGCTCAAGCCGTTTTCCCTGGACCATCTGATGCAGGTGGTCGACAAGGCCATGGAAGTGCGCGCGCTGCGCGATGAGAATCGCCAGCTCAAGGCGGAGTTGGGCCGGCGCTACGAGTTCGATAACATCATCGGGCGCAGCGGGGCGATGCAGGAAATCTTCGACGCGATCGAGCGGGTGGCGCCCACGCGCGCCACCGTGCTGCTGGCCGGCGAGAGCGGAGTGGGTAAGGACCTGATCGCGCGCGCCATCCATTTTCACTCGCCGCGCCGCGACCGGCCGCTGGTGAAAATCAACTGCAGCGCCATCCCGGAAAACCTGATGGAGAGCGAGCTGTTCGGGTATGAAAAAGGCGCTTTCACCGGCGCCAACACCACCAAGCCCGGCAAGTTCGAACAGGCCGATACGGGCACGGTCTTCCTGGATGAAATCGGCGACGTGCCGGGGCCCATCCAGGTGAAGCTGCTGCGGGTGCTGCAGGAGCGCGAATTCGAGCGGCTGGGCAGCAACGTGACGCGCCATATCGACGTGCGCGTGATCGCGGCCACCAATCAGGACTTGCGCGCGGCGCTGGAACAGGGGACCTTCCGCGAAGACCTCTACTACCGCCTCAACGTGGTGCCGCTCAACATTCCCGCGCTGCGCGAACGCAAGCAGGACATTCCGTTTCTGGCGAACCATTTCGTGCAGAAGCTGGCGCAAGACAGCGGGTCGCGGGTGGAATCCATCACGGACGCGGGCATGGAAAAGTTGATGGGCTACCACTGGCCGGGCAACGTGCGCGAGTTGGAGAACGTGATCGAGCGCAGCCTGGTGATGGCCCACGGCACGCAACTGGACGCGGCCGACATCAAACTGGAGAGCGCGCCGCGGCCCAAGCCGCAGAACGAATCGCACTTCCTGCCGGAGGGAATGAGCCTGGACACCTACGAGCAGGAACTCATCCGCGAGGCTCTGCGTCGCGCCGACGGCAACAAGAGCCAGGCCGCGCGAATGCTGGGACTGACGAGGAATGCGCTGCGGTACCGGCTGACGCAAATGGGGCTGGAAGCGTAGACCGCCTCTCTCACTATAGCGTCGGAGACGGCGGGTGCCTCAGGGCAAGCGGAAGCATGCCCCACCGCACACTCCCGAAGTACCCGACACTCAGTGGCAGAGGCAGACGCGTTCGGCGGAGAGCGCGAGGCTGCCGGCCAGGTACTGGTTGACGGCGTTGTCGATGGATTGTCCGCCGGCGATCACCAGCGGCTCAATGCCATTGGCAGCCAATGAATCGGCCGCTCCTTGGCCAATGCCGCCGCAGATCACGGCTTGCGCGCCGCTCAACAATTCGACGAAGCCGGCATGGTTGCCGCAAGCTCCCGTGGCACGCGAACGATAGGTGCCGGAGGTGATGGCACCGTCCTCAATTTCCAGAAGCAGGAAGGCGGTGCTGCGGGCCAGGTGGTCCGAAACGGTGATGCCGTCAGTGGTGGCGATGGCGATGCGGGAGGAATTCATGAAGGCTTACGATAACATGATGCGCCGCGGCGGCCCGGACTCAGCGCAGCGTCGAGACGATCCACAGCGCCCCTTGGGAGCTCCATTCGCTCATCCAGCGGCCCAGGGAAGTCGCAGTGATCAGCACAACCAGCACCAGGAAGCCGGCGCGCGCGATCTCCTGGTAGATGACCGCGGGAATGCGGAGGGCCAGCAGGATTTTGGAGCCGTCGAGCGGCGGCACGGGTAGCAGATTGAACAGCCCCAGATAAAGACTCAGCTCCGCGCCGCGAAAGGCGTAGCTGGCGAAGGTGGCGTGGGCATTGACTGTGAAGGCGGCGATGGCGCCCAGAATTACGGCCATGATGACGTTGCTGAAGGGGCCGGCCAGGGCCACCAGCAGCAGGCCGTTCAGGCCGCCTTTGAGTTTGTTGATCTGCGTATAGACCGGCTTGCCCCATCCCAGGAAGCCGCCAAAGAAAAGGGAACTCAGGAAGGGCAGGATGGCGGTACCCATCCAATCCACGTGGGCCAGCGGGTTGAGCGTAACGCGGCCTTGCAGGCGCGGGGTGTCGTCGCCGAGTTTGGTGGCCACCCAGGCATGTGCGAATTCGTGTGGAGCCGTAAGAATCCAAAGGAGTACGACGTTGGTGAAGGCCGTCAGGAAATTGAGGTGCATATTTACTTATGGCGCAAAATGGCCGCCCACAGGCCCAGCAGCGCCACCACAGCCACCACCGAGAGTGCGGTCTTCCAGGCGATAGGCTTCATTGTACGTGGTATCATTAAGTTTTACACCAGTACTTCTTTCCCGAGGTTAAATCCACTTGGCTTTAGTTGAAGGCTGCAAGCACTCGCTTGAGATTTCCATCCCTGTCGCAGAGGTGGAAAGCGAGACCAACCGCGTTGCTGCCGACGTTCAGACGCGCGCCAAACTCCCGGGCTTCCGGCCGGGAAAAGCTCCGTCCAGCATTATTCGCACGCGTTTCGCCGGCGATATCCGGCAACAGGTGCTGGAAAACCTGATCCCGAAGTTCCTGCAACAGCAGCTCGACGCGGAAAACCTCAGTGTAGTGGGAACGCCGGATATCGCCGACGTCCACTTTCACTCGGGCGAGCCACTCCGTTTCAAGGCGACGTTTGAAGTGGTGCCCGAAATCGAACTCGGGGAGTATAAGGGTCTGGAAGTGCCGTATCACGAGCCCGAAGTGACCGATGCGGACATTGACAAGCGCGTGGAAGAAATCCGCGAGCAGAAGGCGCAGTATGTCAACGTCGATCCGCGGCCGGTGGAAGACCGCGATTTCGCCGTAGTGGCACTGGAAAGCACGGGCGGTGTTGATGGCGAGCCCGTGAAGACTGAGGAAATGGTGCTCGAAATCGGCGGCGGAGATACCTTCGAAGCCTTTACCGAAAACCTCCGTGGCCTGACGCCGGGCGACGAAAAGGATTTCGCAGTCACCTATCCGGCCGACTACGGCGCAAAGCGCCTGGCGGGGCACACGGTCCAGTTTCACGCCACTCTGAAGGGCATCCGCAGGAAAGAACTGCCGGAAGTGAACGACGAGTTTGCGCAGGATCTGGGCGATTACCGCAACGTGGAGGAACTCCGCGAAGCCATCCGCAAGAGCATCTTCGCGCAGCGCCAGTATGAGGCCGAGCAGGAGGCCAAGAACAAGCTCATTGACAAGCTGGTGGACGCGCACGAGTTTCCGGTGCCGGAAGTTTTTGTGGACCGGCAGATCAATAACCGGGTGGAGCAGAGCCTGCGCGCCATGGCCGCCGAAGGCGTGGATCCGCGGTCGATCAAACTCGATTGGAACAAAGTGAAGGAAACGCAGCGCGAGAAAGCGTTGCGCGAGGTGAAGGCTTCCATGCTGCTCGCGAAGGTGGCGGCGCGGGAATCGATTGCCGCCACGCGCGATGAAGTGGACAAGGAAGTGGAGCGCGCCGCGCGCCAGCAGAAGGAACCGGTGGCGGCGGTGCAGGTACGGTTTGAGAAGGATGGAACGCTGGGACGGATCGCGTCCCATATCCAAACCGACAAAACCCTGAACTTCCTGTTCGAACACGCGCGCAAGACGGCGGAAGCGTAGCGGTAGCCGAATGGGGTGGGGTGGGCGTTAACTTTTGACGAGTACTGGGTCCAGGGCACTACTTACCTTCGGAGTACATTGCTTAGGGAGACGGATAGGGTGATAATAGGGATGAAATCGGTTGGAGGTTCTCTTCCGCTTTTACGGGCGGGACAGGAGAAAACTGCTTGAAGCGAGCCGGATCGGATGATGCTTTACGGTGTTCGTTTTGCCACAAGAGCCAGGACGTTGTTGGAAAGCTGATTTCCTCGCCGAGTGACTACCCGCGCGCCTACATCTGCGACGAGTGCATCGCAGTTTGTAACTCGATTTTAGAAGACGACAAGGTCGAGCCTCCTTCCGGCACTCCCAACAAGATCCCGAAGCCTCTCGAAGTGAAAGAGTTTCTGGATCAATACGTGATCGGGCAGGAATCCACCAAGAAGAAGCTGGCGGTGGCGGTGTACAACCATTGCAAGCGCATCCACCTGAACCGCATGCGCAACACCGAGGTGGAGCTGCAGAAATCCAATATCCTGCTGATCGGGCCGACCGGGACGGGCAAGACGCTGATGGCTCAGACGCTGGCGAAGATTCTGGATGTGCCCTTCGCGATCGTCGACGCCACTACCCTGACCGAGGCCGGCTACGTGGGAGAAGACGTCGAGAACATCATTCTGAAGCTGTTGCAGGCGGCCGATGGCGACGTGCAGAAGTGCCAGCAGGGAATCATCTACATCGACGANNAGCAGGCGCTGCTGAAGATCCTGGAAGGGACGGTGGCCAATGTGCCTCCGCAAGGCGGGCGCAAACATCCGCACCAGGAATTCACGCCGGTGGATACCACTAACATCCTGTTCATTTGCGGCGGGGCGTTTGTGGGTCTCGAAAAGGTAATTGCGCGGCGCACCGGCAAGAAGTCCATGGGCTTCCTGCAGGAGGACGAGAAGGCGACTATCCGCACCAGCGGGCGGCGCGATATCGACCTGCTTTCACAGGTGCAACCGCTCGATTTGATCAAATTCGGTTTCATACCGGAGTTCATCGGACGACTGCCGGTGAGCGCGGTATTGGAGGACCTGGACCGTTCGGCGCTGATCCAGATTCTCTCCAAGCCCAAGAATGCGATTGTGAAGCAGTACCAGAAGCTCTTTGAGTTCGAGAACGTTCGTCTGAAGTTCAGCGACGAAGCCCTGGAAGCCATTGCCGATCTGGCCATGGAACGCAAAGTCGGGGCGCGCGGCCTGCGCATGATTCTCGAAGACCTGATGCTCGATCTCATGTACTACCTCCCGTCCTACAAGAAGGTCCGGGAGTTCTCGGTCACAAAAGAGATGGTGCTGTCGCAGAAAATCAGTCTTACAATATTAGAAAAGGCCGGTTAACCCCAGAATCCCCGAAAGCGCAGTCTGTGGTTTGTGTGAGATGCCAGGGACAGGGTCAGCCCCTGGAGAGGGACAATGCTTACTTCGAAGGAAAAATCCGATACAAAACGTCTGCCGATGATGCCCATCCGGGAGGTGGTCATCTTTCCGTACATGATGACGCCGTTCGTGGTGGGGCGGGAATCCAGTGTGCGCGCGCTCGAAGAAGCCATGGCGGGGGACAAGAAGATTTTCCTGGCGGCGCAGCACGACGCTTCGGTGGACGAGCCCAAGCCCAACGAGATTTTTAGCGTAGGCACCATCGTCAACATTGTGCAGAGCCTCAAGCTGCCGGACGGCAACATCAAGGTTCTGGTGGAAGGCGTAGAGCGCGCCAAAGTGGTGTCGGTTTCCGACGAAGACGGATTTTTCCGCGCTACGGTGCGTGTTTCGGCCTACAAAGTGGAGTCCGGCCCGCAGCTCGACGCGCTGATCAGCCGGGTTACCGGCCTGTTTGAGCAGTACGTGAAGCTCAGCCAGAATCTCAATTACGAGACCATGATCGCAGCCATCCGCGTGGACGAGCCCGGCAAGCTCGCCGATACCGTGGGCGCCAATCTTCCGCTGACGCTTGAGGAAAAGCAGGAACTGCTCGAGATCTTCGATCCCATCGACCGGCTGACGCGCGTGGCCGAGATGCTGGATATCGAGATCGAGAAGCTCAACGTCGACCGCACCATCCAGGGCCGCGTGAAGCGCCAGATGGAGAAGGCGCAGAAAGAGTATTACCTCAACGAAAAGATCAAGGCCATCCAGAAGGAACTAGGCCGCGGCGAAAAGAGCGAGACCGACGAGCTGAAGAAGCGCATCGAAACTGCCGGCATGACGGCGGATGCGCAGGAAAAGGCCTTGGCCGAGTTGAAGCGGCTTGAAAACATGCCGCCGATGTCGGCCGAATCCACGGTTTCCCGCAACTACCTCGACTGGCTTCTGGCGGTGCCGTGGAAGAAGAAGACCAAGGAAATTCGCGATCTCAAGTTCGCCGAAAGCATCCTTGAATCGGACCACTACGGCCTGGAAAAAATCAAAGAGCGCATCCTGGAATTCCTGGCGGTGCGCCGCCTGGTGAAGAACCCCAAAGGCTCGATCCTGTGCTTCGTTGGGCCTCCCGGCGTGGGCAAGACCTCGCTCGGGATGTCCATCGCTAAGGCCACCGGCCGCAAATTCGTCCGCATGTCGCTCGGCGGCGTGCGCGATGAAGCCGAAATCCGCGGCCACCG
>PLZX01000119.1:0-1136 GCA_003152325.1 Bryobacterales bacterium
ACTTCATCGGGCGTGAACATGATGGGCGTCAGGTCGAAACCGGGGCTCAGGCGGTAGCCCATGCCGGCTTCTCCCTGGACCGGTACTCCGGAAAGGGAGAGGTCCTGAATGTCGCGGTAAACCGTGCGCTCGGAGACCTGCAGCCAGCCGGCGAGCTGCGCGGCGGTGGTGAGGCGGCGGGCGCGCAGGTGCTGCACGATCTGGAACAGGCGGTCGGCGCGGCGCATAGGGACAGGGTAACGCGCCGGGCAGCGGGGTGGGGCATAGGGCAAGCTAAAGCATGCCCCACCTGGCCAGGCTTCGCCTGGCACGACAGGCAAGGATGCCTGTCCCACGTTGAGCCTCCTGACATAACGGTGTCAGGAGGCATGCGCCATACTCAGATCATGGAAGCAAAAGTGAACGATCGACGTATCGACTACATCGAATTCCCGGCAACCGACGTCGCGCAGACGAAGGCCTTCTATACCGGCGTCTTCGGTTGGAAGTTTACCGATTACGGCCCGGACTATGCCAGCTTTGAAGACGGCCGGCTCACGGGAGGGTTCGCCAAGGTGGACAGGGTGACCCGCGGCGGGCCGCTGGTGGTGATGTATGCGGCCGATTTAGCCGCGACGGAAGCGGCGGTAAAAGCATCGGGCGGGAAGATTGTGAAGGAGACATTCTCGTTTCCGGGCGGGCGGCGGTTTCACTTCAGCGATCCGAGCGGGAACGAGCTGGCGGTATGGTCGGAATGAGCGCGGGCGTGATGACGGGGAAGGCCATGGCGATCGCCGATCTGAGGCGCATTCCAGGAGTGGGGCCGTCCATTGCCGCCGATCTCTGCCGTCTGGGGGTGCGAGAAGTGGCTGAGTTGCGAGGGCGGAATCCCGAAGCGCTCTATTCGGAACTCTGCCAGAGAACGGGGCAGCACGTGGACCGGTGCGTGCTGTATGTATTTCGATGCGCCGTTTATTTCGCTTCCGAGGCGAATCCTGACCCGGAGATGTTGAAGTGGTGGAACTGGAAGGACCCGCGGCAATAAAGTGCGTTTTTTTGCGTTCGGGTAACCTTTCTTCTACGTACCAGTATTCAGACTATGGGACGCTGGCTGAGAATCATTTTGTCCGACATCGCCGATGACGTGCGGCATGCGG
>PLZX01000119.1:1159-9380 GCA_003152325.1 Bryobacterales bacterium
TCGCAGCACGCTCACGCCGCGGGTGACCGGCGGCGACCTGGTGGACGTGGCTAGCGAGGCCAGCGATTTTTCGGCCATCAGCAGCTACTTCGGCGGCGAAGTGGGCGTGCAGGTGGGCGGACGCGGCGAGTTCACCGGAGTGTATTGGATCAACCCCGCATTCCTGCGCGTGTTCAGCGTGCCACCGGTGGCGGGGCGCACCTTGGAGGAGAACGACGCGGAGAGTGCTGCCATGGTCAGCCTGCCGTTTGCGCAACGCACTTTCGGCGACGGCGCGGCCGCGCTCGGCAAGATTGTCCGCGTGGAAAACCAGGCCTATGAAATCGCCGGCGTGCTCCCCGCCGGTTTTCGGTTCCCCGAAAAAGCCGACATCTGGCTGGCGGGGCCGGCCAGGCCGGAGAACCTCAACCGGACGGCTTATAACTATTACGCCGTCGCCAAGCTGCGGCCGGATGTAACGCTGGAGGCCGCGCAGGCGCAGCTCAATACCATCGCCGCGCGCCTGGAGGCGGCGTACCCGGACAGCAACCGCGACAAGACTTTCGCGGCGATTCCGCTGCAAGAACGGCTGGTGGGCGGAGTGCGGTCGACGCTTTACCTGCTGCTGGGCGCGGTGGGGCTGGTGCTGTTGATTGCGTGCGCCAACGTGGCAAACCTGTTGCTGGCGCGGACTCCGGCCCGCGCGCGGGAGATGGCCGTGCGCGCCGCGCTGGGTGCGAGCCGGTGGCGGGTGGTGCGGCAGCTTACGGTGGAGAATCTGTTGCTGGCTTTGGTGGCCGCTGCGGCGGGAGTGGTGCTGGCGCAGTTCGGTATCGCCGCATTGCTGCGCGCGGCGCCCGACAATCTGCCGCGGCTGGGAGAAGTACGGCTGGACCGCGCGGCGCTGCTGTTTGCGGTAGCGGCGTCGCTGGTTTCGAGCGTAGTGTTCGGCCTGGCGCCGGCATGGCAGGCGGCGCGCATCGAAGTAACCGAAGCGCTCAAGCAAGGCGGATCGCGGGGCGTGGTGGGACGGGGCTCGCACGGCCTGCGGCACGGACTGATTGTCGCGGAGATCGCGCTATCGTTCGTGCTGGCGACGGGCGCCGGGTTGTTGTTCCGCAGCTTTGTGGCGCTGACGAATGTCCAACTCGGATTCCGTCCCGAAGGAATGCTGGTGATGTACGCACACGCTCCGGCGCATTCCATGGCGGAGTACCTGCAGGTGGGGCGGCAGATCGAAGGGCTGCTCGGCCAGGTGCGCGGCATTCCCGGAGTGACTTCCGCCGCGGCCGTGATGGGTCTGCCTACGGGGCGGTATGGCTCCAACGGCTTCTTCGCGGTGGAAGGGCGGTATGAATTCGGCAAAAGCCGCGACATGCCACAGGCCGGCTTCCGCCTGGCAAGCCCGGGCTACTTCGGCGCGATGGGAGTGCCGGTGTTACGCGGCCGCGACTTCACCGCGCAGGACGTTTACGATGCGCCGTTTGTCGCCACGGTGAGCGCAGCGCTGGTGCGGCAGGTCTTCCCGCACGACGACCCGATCGGCCAGAAGATCCAGCTCGGGCTCGACAGCCGGAACTGGGTGACCATCGTGGGGATTGTGGGCGATGTGCGGGCGTCGCCGGCGACGGCTCCCGGGCCGGAAATCTACATGCCGCTGCAGCAGCACCCCACTCGTGGCAATGAAGTGGAGGTAGTGGTGCGCACCAGCGTGCCGCCGGCATCATTGACGGGCGCGGTGCGGCAAAAGGTACAGGCGGCGCTGCCGGAGACGGCCACGGAGTTCACTACCATGCAAAGCATGTTGGCCGATTCCGTCGCCACCCCGCACTTCCGCACCATACTGCTGGGCGTGTTTGCGGCGCTGGCGCTGCTGCTGGCGATGGCCGGCGTCTATGGCGTGATGGCCCAAGTCACGGCGGAACGCACCGCAGAACTGGGCGTGCGGCTGGCGCTCGGCGCGACGCCGGGCGGCGTGATGTGGCTGATCCTACGCAAGGCGGGGCTGCTGGCGGTGATCGGGCTGGCGATTGGGCTAGCCGGGTCGATGGCGCTGGGGCGCGTCCTCACCGGCATGCTCTTCGGCCTGCAACCCACCGACGCCGTCACGTACACGGCGGTGTTGATCGCAGTGGGCGTAACGACGCTGGCGGCCGCTGCCGGGCCGGCCCGGCGCGCGGGGCGGATCAATCCGGTGGAGGCGATGCGGGACGAGTAGATAGTCAGAAAAGCGTAATCGGCGCCAGACTGACCTGGTTGGAGCCGTTCGGGCCCAGTTCCACTTCCGTGCCTTTCCCACGCGCGCTCCAGAGTTTGTCGATGTTCGCGGCGGTTCGATCGAGCGCGTCGGGGGTGGCAAGCACGGTGTATTTGCCGGGCGGCAGCGTGGCCGAAGTGCAGAGGCCGGCTGCGTCGGTGATGCCGGAGGTCAGGCCGGTTTCCAGTTCGGCGGCGGTCCTGGCGGTCGCGTCAAGAAACCACACGGTAGCGGACCGTAAAGGGTTGCCATCCTTATCGGTGAGCCGGGCGGTGATGGCGCCACCGTCGCTGGCCACGACGACTCTCAGGGTGGCGCCAGCGGTCGTCCTGAACGTCTGATGCTGGACGCTGAGCCCGCCATAGATGATGTCTTTTGCGTAGTAGCCGGCGGGAGCGGAGGCGCGAGCGAAGTATTCATCGGACAATACGCCGTTGGCAACGAAGCGGCCCGGCAGCGAGGCCGTGACGGATGCAGGGCCAGCGCCGGAAACGGCTGGCAGGAGAGAAACGTGAACCTGCGCGGTTTCTTGCTTCGCCGGCGCTTCGCCATCCCACACCACCTCGCCGGAAACGGAGAAATCGGGAAGTGCATCGATCTGGAGTTTCACTAAGTCGCGATCCGTGATGCTGACCGGCATGGCGGCGAATAATTGGTGTTGTGACGGTGCGGCCGGCCGGTTCGTTGAACTGGCCGTCAACCGGTATTCGCCGGGAGGTAGCCCGCACACGCGGAACTGACCCTCGGAGCTTGTCATGGAGGTAGCTTGGGCCCGAGAGATATAAAACATGCCCAAAGGCGCGGGAGCGGGGACAATTCCGGAGCGCACGATTTCGAAAAACATGGATGCGGCCTTACCCTCGGCCAGCGTGACTCCCTCGACGCAGTAAGACTTCACCCGCTCCATCTCGATATCGAGACCTTCGATTTCCTGCCCCGCGAGTGGTGAAATGGTGACTGCCCCTTCAATAAAACGGGACTTCATGTAATAGACCGGCGCAAGGACCGGATCGCGCTTCGCGGGATCTTCGGGGGAGTCGGATATGGGCGGCATTCCGCGGAGCACCGGGTCGGCGAGGAGAGCGTAGACGCCTCCGGGCTTGACGACTCGATTGAGATGGTACTTGCCCTGGCTATCGGTGGTGGCGCTGGCGACTCGCTCATACACCGACTTTCCGTTCTGGTAGAACCTCTCCAGCAGGAGCACGGGGACTCGAATCATGGGGTACTTGGCGCGATCCATCACGGTGCCGGAGAGATCGGCTGAGATGGAGACGGCGAAATCGACGCCGGTGCGCTCTTCGCCGCCGCTTAAGCTCACGGTGGCCCGCACCGGCAGGATATCGGAGCCGTTGACGGACACGGTGTAATTCGCTTGGGCGAGGTTGCTGACTTTGTAGTGTCCGAGGAAGTCTGTTTGCGCGGTGAACCCTGTCCGGCGGAATACGCCGCCAGGGCTCATGATGGGGCCTACGGTACCGCCGCCCGGCGCGGCGAGATCGACAGAGACGGTACGTCCGGCGAGGGGCGCTTTGGTCCCCGCGTCCGTGACAGTGCCGCTGATGGACCCAGGCGCCGGGGACCAGGCGACAGTCTGGGCAGACGCAGCCCCCGCGGCAAATAGCAGAGCGGCGAAGCGCATTACCAGGCCAGCGCTACAGCCGAGGTCCGCGGGTCAGCCCCGGCCGTAACTGTGTTTGTGGCCCAATCGATCAGGATGCCGGCGCTGTCGTTCATGGACCAGGCGCCGTGCATCGCCACTTTGTGGCCGCGTTTCTGCAACTCCGCGCGCACCTCTTCGGAGATGCGGTTTTCGAGCGACAGGTCGTTCGGATACATGGTGTGCGGAAATGGCGAAGCCGGAAAACTGCGCGTGGCCCAGCGNNCCGTCTTTCATCACCAGCGTGCCTTGCAGGGTGCTGCGCGGACGCTTGCCGGGTGCGAGCGCGTTGGCGTGGCCGGGCACCAGCGAATAATAATCGCCGCGGCAGTTGAAAATGAAACCGAGATTCCCGATCACCACCTTGGTGCCGAACGCGCTATGCAGGCTGGGCGTGAACGAGATCATATTGTGGTCGCGATCCGACACGGCGATATAACTGGTGTCGCCGGTGTGATCCGCATTCCCGCGGATATCGACGTCGCGGGGATAGTCCACCGGCGTCCACTGCGGATCGTAGGGCGCCGGGTTGCCGGGCCGGAATTCGCCCGACGCCTTGGCCGGGTCGATCAGCTTGCGGCGCTCGGTGGCGTATTCCTTCGAGAGCAGGCCCTGGTACGGGATCTTGATGAAATCCATGTCGCCCAAATAGCGGTCGCGATCGGCCATCGCCAGCTTCATGGCTTCCACGCAAGTATGGATGAAATCGGGCGAATTGAGCCCCATCTTTTTCAGGTCGTAGCCTTCCAGCATGTTCAGGGCGAAGAGCTCCGCAGGGCCCTGGCTGGATGATGCATTCTTATAAACGGTGTAGCCGCGATAAGTGGTGGAGACCGCCTCTTCCACCTTGGCCGTATATTCCGCGAAATCCTCGTAGCGGAACAGGCCGCCATTCTCTTCCGAAAACTTGGCCATTTCGCGGGCGATGTCGCCTTTGTAGAAGCGGTCGCGCGCGGCTTTCAACGCAGCCTGCCGGCCTTTCGGAGCGGCTTCCTTCTCAGCCTCCACCAGCCGGCGCAGCGTGCGGGCCAGGTCGGGGTTCTTCCACACCTCGCCATCTTTCCAGCGCTGGCCGTCGGGCGGGCCATAGACGTGCGCGGTGGTGGGGTACTTCGAAAAGTATCTGGTGAAGGTACGAGCATTGAAGGCCTGTCCGATGGGAACGCCGCGCTCGGCCAGGTCAATGGCCGGCTGCAGCACTTCGGCGAAGGTCTTCGTGCCCCAGCGCGAGAGCAGGAGATACCAGGCGTCCACCGCGCCCGGGACCGTGCCCGCCAGCAGCGAATCATTGACCGGGATCTTGCCGCCCTGGTTGGCCTTGTACCATTCGATGGTCGCCAGCTTGGGCGCGGTGCCCTCGGCGTTGATCGAAAAGACCTTCTGCGCTTTGGCGTCGTAGACCAACAACGTGGCGTCACTGCCCACGCCATTCATGGCAGGCTGCGCCAGGCCGAGCACTGCCTGCCCCGCCACGACGGCGTCGAACGCGTTGCCGCCCGCGCGCAGCATGTGTTCGGCGGTAAGAGTAGACTGCGGCATCATGGACGCAGCGGCATAGTCGGTGCCGCGCACCAACTGCTTCATGGTCTGGTTGACGGGCGGTGGAGCGGTTTCGCCGTCGCCTTGTTCGGCCGTGCCGGCAGCAGGCGTCCGCGGAGTGCGTTGCTGCGGTTGCGCATTCGCCACCGGCGCCGCGCTGGCCGCCAGCGCCAGGAAATCTCTTCGCTTCATGGAGTCCTCCCGCGAAGGTTAGTATCTCAAATTGGTGAGGCCGGGGGTCAGGTGACGGATCGGCGGCTAGATCCTGTGAAAGGCTTTCAGGATTTCGCGAGTGGAGTAGTGCATCGCGATCGGGCGGCCGTGCGGGCAGCTCATGGGGCAATCCGTCGCGGCCAGCGCGCGGAGCAGCCATTCCATTTTGGCGACGTCCAGGCGGTGATTGATCTTAATGGCGGCGCGGCAGGCGATAGACGCGCAGATATTGCGCCGCAGATCCTCGAGCGAGGCGCCGCGCAGTTCGCCTTCGGCGGTCTCCAGAATTTCGAAGAGAATCTTTTCCAGGTCGGCCGCTCCCACGCTGGCCGGCGCGGACTTCACGGCGATGGTGCGGTTCCCGAACGGCTCGGTCTCGAAGCCCGAGGCGTGCAATTCGTCGGCGATGCGGGCGTAGTCGATCTGCTGCTCGGGGGTGAGCTGCAAGATCAGCGGCATCAGCAGGCGCTGCGTCTCGACGCGGCCGGCGGCGCGCTGCTTTAAGACCTGTTCGAAGAGGATGCGCTCGTGCGCGACGTGCTGGTCGATGATCCAAAGGCCGTCGCGGCCGGCAGCGATGATGAAACTCTCGTGAATCTGGCCGAGGGGCCGCAACTCCGAAAGTACCGAGAGCGAAATCTCCGGCGGCGGGATGGCTTCCGGTGGGAACTCGCCATGCGCATCCAGATGGCGCGACAATTTCCCCGAGGGCGGCGGGCCGGGAGTCACTTCGAGCGGCGGCGCGCTGAAGTCCAGGCGCGGCGTAGGACCGGCTGCCGGCCGCAGGGCAAATTCGGGAAGTGGAGGCTCCGCCGCAGGCGCTTCCATGGGGAGCATTTCCAGCACGCTTGCGGCGGCCGGCTCTTCGTTCTCGATCATCTGACTGAATTCGGAATACGGCAGTCCCGCGGCCGGTTGCGCAGGGGGCGCCTGGAGCGGTGCGCGCGGCGAAAAGGACGGCGCCGGGCGGCTTTCCATCAGGCGGTCCCGCAAGGTGTCGCGGACGAAATCGTGCACGAAGTTGCCGTGCCGGAAGCGCACCTCGGTCTTCGACGGGTGCACGTTGACATCCACCTCCTCCGGATCGCACTCCAGAAACAGCAGCGCGAAGGGATAGGAGGCTGGTGGAATCAGGTTGTAATAAGCCGAGGAGAGCGCGTGGAGCAGCAGGCGGTCGCGGATCAAGCGGCCGTTTACAAAAATGAAAATGGAATTGCGATTGCCCTTCTGCACCTGGGGCCGCGAGAAGAATCCGCGCAGCCGGAAGGTACGCATGGGCGGGTCGTCATCCGGGCCCGGCTCGCGCCGGTATTCGGCAATCGCCTCGGATGGCGGCACGCTGGGCGGGGGCAGGTACAAGTCCTTCTCGCGGAGGCCGATGGCCACCAGCTCATCCAACACCTGGCTGCCGAACACCTGGTAGACGCGCTCCTGGAGCGATGCGACGGGCGTGACGTGCAGCAGCTCCGAGGGGCCGCTGATCAAGTGAAACGTCTTGCCGGCGTGCGCCAGGCTGTAATGCGTCACGAGCGACGCTATGTGCGCCAGCTCGGTCTGCTCCGTGCGCAGAAACTTCCTGCGCGCCGGGACGTTATAGAAGAGGTCGCGCACGGTGATGACGGTGCCGCGCCCCAGCGCCGCCTCTTCGCAGCGCAGCATCTTGCCGCCGGCGATTTCGATGCGCGTCCCGGTGGTCTCTTCCGCGGCGCGCGTCTCCAGCAGCAGCCGCGAGACCGAGGCAATCGAAGGCAGCGCTTCGCCGCGGAACCCCAGGGTCGAAATCGAAAGCAGATCCTTCACGTCGCGCAGCTTGCTGGTGGCGTGCCGCTCGAAGGCCAGCAGCGCGTCGTCGCGCAGCATGCCGCAGCCATCGTCGACGATGCGGATCAACCGCCGGCCGCCCGATTCCACCTCCACGCGCACGTCCGTCGCGCCGGCGTCGAGGGAGTTCTCGAGCAGCTCCTTAACTACCGAGGCGGGACGTTCCACCACTTCGCCGGCGGCGATTTTGTTGGCGACCTGGTCGGGAAGGATGCGGATGCGGCCCATGGGCATTCTCAATATAGCAGTGGGGCGCTATTCTAGATCCATGCGTACGATTCTCGCGGCATTTCTACTTTCCCCGCTGCTCCTGGCCCAGCAGGACGTCAGGACGCAGACGCTGGCGAACGGCATGAAGGTGATCGTCCAGGAGGACCACGCCATTCCCAATGTGGCGATGTACTTCTTCTATAAGGTGGGCTCCCGCAACGAACATCCCGGCGCGACCGGCGTCTCCCATTTCTTCGAGCACATGATGTTCAACGGCGCCAAGAAATACGGTCCCAAGGAATTCGACCGCACCATGGAAATGAACGGCGGCAGCAACAACGCCTACACCTCCAACGACGTCACCGTCTACACCGACTGGTTCCCCAGCTCCGCGCTGGAGCTGATGTTCGACATGGAGGCCGACCGCATCCGCGACCTCTCCTTCGATCCCAAGATGATCGAGTCGGAACGCGGCGTGGTCTATTCCGAACGCCGCTCCTCGGTGGACAACAGCAACGGCGGCATGCTCTCGGAACTGGCCG
>PLZX01000320.1 GCA_003152325.1 Bryobacterales bacterium
TCCGAGCCCTCGCGGAAGTCTATGCATGTGACGACGCGAAGGAGGCGTTTGTGAAGGACTTCGTGGCTGCGTGGAACAAGGTGATGAACCTTGGTCGCTACGACCTTGCCTGAGCTCGGCGGAAAAGCGAGCCGTCAACGACGGCGTAACCGGAAGTTGAAACCGCTGGTCGCGGTGGCGAGGCCCTTTGGTTAGCGCCTGACCAAGTGCTGGGAAGCGGGGCGGCGCTCCTCACCCTGCTCTTGCGGGCCTGATTGGCCCCCGCAGCTCGTTGCAATTAATAGACTGGCCAGGCTCGCGCCTATGGTGGATTCCAAATCGCGTGGCCAGTCTCGCATTTTTTCTACCTCTTGAGACAGGACGAGCATGTGATCGTAGGGCTTCAGGAGCTTGTACCAAAGCACCAGGGCCAGTCCCGCGAGTGGGCACAACTCCAAGAGGATGCGCATATTCACTCTATCGGCCAAGGGGTATCGGCTCAATAGGCCGGGCACACCTATTTCCTCGACGAACTGCCGGACAACAGCGCGCGCAATACCCGGTCCCAATGATCGAGCGCACGAAGCTGGGAGAACTCTCTCTGGTAGACCGTGTGGCAGTGCTCAAATAGCCTCGACTTCGCCTCCGGGGACTGCGCCCACTGGCTCAGTTCCGTGGCGAGCATCTCAATTCGCTCAGGATCTAACACCCATCCGACTCCCATCTGCCTGATCCATTTCGCGATGGCCGAATGGGCGCTCCCCACGAATAGAACGGGACGGCCGATCGCCAATGCCCCGAAAAACTTCGATGGCACCACGGTTCCCGTCCATTCCTCGCGCAGGCTCACGACGTGAACGTCGGCGGCGCTCAGCCTGGAGTTGAGCCCCGCGGCAGATGCAAATTCGATGAAATCGACCGGAGATCCGGACTTCTCTACTTCTTCCCGGAGCCCCGCAACTGCGTTGCCGCGGACGCTAAAGACCACCCGGCCGCCGCTTGTGTGCAAGGCCCGGGCGATCTCCAGAATCCCACGCCAAGTGTGCGCGCGCCCAAATGACCCCGAATACAGGAGGCCCAGCTTTGCATCGCCAAATATTTCACGCCTCTCGGTGGCCGGAATGGCGGTCGGCCCGTCGGGCTCCACAAGCGCCCAGGGAACGATCGTGTCCACAGCCGCAGCGGAACCATATTTCATGAGCCGCTGCCGCATGCAGGATCCGATATCAACAATCAGGTCGAATCTCCGATAGGCGCAACGCATCAAGCCCGTGAACAGGCGTGCCGCTAGAGAGTTCTTCCTCAATAGTCCATCGGCGATGGCTGCCTCCGGGTAAAGGTCGAAGCACCAATGCACAAGCCGCACGCGAGGACGAAGGATCTTCCAGACCAGGCTGACCAGGGGGCTGAGAACAGGGTCGCTCCCGACGATGAGCACATCCGGCTGAACGCTTCGATTCAGCGCGAGAAGGCTCCAGGCACAGATCATCCATAAGGCATTGCTCAATCGCCCAAAGCTGGAAGCCTGTCGCAGGCCTGGACGCCAGACCCGGCGAAACTCCACGCCTTTCCAAATCGAGCGTCTGGAGTAAGTTCGACCGTCATCCTGCCATGCCCGATTCGAACTACTCGCCAAAACATGCCAGCCTCTGGCGGCCAGCCCCGCGCACAATTCTGTGAAGAGCACGGCACTGACCACGTCATCCGGATAAAGGTAGTGGTACAGAACAAGGGCGGTGGGGTGTTCGCTGGCGTGCTTCTTCACCGGTTTGCAACTAGCGCTTCGTGAGCGAGATACCACTCATAGGTTCTCTGGATTCCTTGCTCGAGGCCGATGCGCGCGCCCCATCCGGATGCATGGAGTCGAGAAACGTCCAGCAGCTTGCGCGGCGTGCCGTCCGGCTTGCTCGCGTCAAAAGTGACGCGGCCCGCATAGCCAACCACACGGCTTATCATCTCCGCCAATTCCGCGATCGTGAGATCCTCGCCCGTACCGACATTCAGAATCTCGCTGTCGTCATAGTGCAGCATCAGGTGCAAGGCTGCACTCGCGAGATCGTCCACGTGCAAAAACTCTCTCCGCGGTGCTCCGCTACCCCAGACTACTACCTCGGGCGCACCATTCGTCTTAGCTTCATCGAACTTGCGCAGCAACGCCGGCAAGACGTGCGAAGTCCTTAGGTCGAAGTTATCACCTGGGCCGTACAGATTGGTGGGCATTAGGCTGATGCCGCAGAAGCCATACTGTTTTCGATACGCCTGGACTAGCTTAATACCAGCGATCTTGGCGATGGCATACCACTCGTTCGTGGGCTCGAGTGGACCGGTGAGTAGGGCCGACTCAGGTATTGGTTGTGGGGCCAATCTCGGATAAATGCACGAGGACCCCAAGAAGAGCAGCTTTCGGACGCCATTCCGGAAAGCCGCATCGATCACGTTGAGTTCGATTGCGAGGTTGTCGCGAAGAAAATCTGCCGGGTAGGTATCATTGGCCAGAATACCGCCGACCTTCGCGGCAGCGAGAAAGACATACTCCGGCTTCTCCGTTTCAAAGAAACTACTTGCGGCGTGCGGGTCTGCGAGATCCAACTCCCCATGTGTACGGCGGATCAATTTGCTGTAACCCGCCGATTCGAGAGCCCGCACCAGCCCCGACCCAACCAATCCACTGTGGCCGGCGACATAAATCCGGCTGTCTTTATTCACGGCTGGCCCCCGTAGCCTCTGGGCGATGACCGGCCCGAACCAGTAGTGTCTCCTGGCGAGCCAACTCCAGGTCGTACTCCACCATCCGCCTCACAAGTTCTTCGAAACTGACCTCCGGCCGCCAACCGAGTGTTTCCCGCGCTTTGGAAGCATCACCCTGAAGGAAATCCACTTCTGTCGGCCGCAAGTAGCGCGGATCGAACTCGACAACCTTCTTCCAGTCCAGCCCGAGGAGGGCAGATGCACAGTCGAGGAATTCGCCTACAGAGCGAGATTCGCCCGTGGCCACAACGTAGTCGTCCGGCTGCTTCTGTTGCAGCATCTGCCACATCGCACGAACGTAGTCGCCGGCATAGCCCCAGTCCCGGCGGGCATCGAGATTCCCGAGATACAGCTTGTTCTGACGACCCATATGGATGCGCGTCAGGGCTCGTGTGATCTTCCGCGTCACGAACGTCTCGCCACGGCGTTCCGATTCGTGATTAAACAGAATACCATTGGCGATGAAAAGCCCGTAGGCTTCGCGGTAGTTCACAGCATACCAATGCGCCGCCACCTTAGAAACGGCATACGGGCTGCGCGGATAAAATGGCGTATGTTCGTTCTGAGGTGGCGGGGCGGCGCCAAACATCTCGGAGGACCCCGCCTGGTAGAAGCGAATCGGCTTGCCCAAAGCCTCCACCGCATTCCGGAGCGCCTCCAGCACCCGCAGAGTCCCCAGGGCAACCACATCGGTTGTGAATTCGGGCTCGTCGAAACTAACGCGGACGTGCGATTGTGCGGCCAAATTATAGATTTCATCCGGCCGGATCTGATCCATCAGCCGGCGGAGACCGCCCCCGTCAGTCAAATCGCCATAATGCAGGAAAAGTCTTGCCTCCCGGTTGTGTGAATCGACATAGATTCTATCGATCCGCCCCGTATTAAACGTGGAGGCCCGCCGAATGAGCCCGTGCACCACGTATCCTTTTGCCAGCAGGAACTCGGCGAGGAAGGATCCATCTTGCCCGGTAATTCCCGTAATAAATGCTGTTTTCATTTTTCATCCATAATTGTAGTCGACTCTGTCGATTGTCAAGTGGATACCGTGGAAAACTACCGCCAGCCGCTGGCGTATCATGAATCCTTCATGGCCGGAAAGGGTCGATTGTAACTATGCTTGGCAGCCTCTCCGAAATGGCGGGAAATGGCACGATCGGGGCAACTAATTGCGCGGGCTACCAATTCGACCTCCCAGATCGAGCTGTCCATGTGTGGCGCGTCCGGACCCAGGCCCCGAGTGCTGTTGCCGAGCGGCTTGAGCTACTTCTCGGGGACGACGAGAAAAGTTGCGCCGCGCAATTTCGATTTGATCGCCTCCGGGAGTCGTTTGTTATTGCGCGCGGCGTTCTGCGAATCCTGCTCGGACATTACTTGAAGGCCTCTCCCATCAGCATTCAATTCAAGTACGGGTCGAGAGGCAAGCCAGCACTTGCTGCGCCGGCGCGCATGGACTTCAATATGTCGCACTCGGGGGGCCTCGCCGTGTTTGCGGTCGCGGCTAGCTGCGAAATCGGTGTCGACCTCGAGCAGATTCGCCCGCTACAGGATATGCAGAGTATTGCCGACCGGTTCTTTTGTTCCGAGGAGGCCGCCGAACTCAGGTCACTCCCTGCGAACCAGCGCGAACGCGGTTTTTACCTCTGCTGGACACGCAAGGAGGCATACATCAAAGCGATTGGCGATGGGTTATCTGCACCGCTGGACGGTTTTTGTGTATCACTGCAGCCCAGCCAGGCGGCTCGATTCGTCCATATCGCACACGACACGAGTGCTGCAGAAGCGTGGACGCTACATGATCTCCAGTTGGCCCCGAACTACGCAGCAGCCCTCGCCTACCGCGGTACCGAGCGCCCGGTTGCCGTATTACCGATTAGTGATCCTGTCGATTTGCTAAGCATTCCAGAGAGGCCGCTGCGTTGAGCTTTTGAGCAGGCCGCCAAGGACAAGGTAGTCGCACCTGCCGGCTCAATGTGCATCGGAGACCTTCGGCGGTGCAGACGCTCTCTCACATGTGCTTGAGGTGCTCATGCACGAACTGAACCGCCATGGCGCCTTCGCCGACGGCGGACGCGACGCGTTTGACCGAGCCGGACCGCACGTCCCCCGCTGCGAACACGCCGGGCCGGCTCGTCTCCAGCAGAAACGGCTGGCGCCCGGAGGTCCAGTATGGAGAGCGGGCCAGATCCGCACCGGTCCGCACGAACCCCTTCCCATCCCTCTCGATTTCCGGAGGGAGCCAACTGGTTCTCGGGTCCGCGCCGATAAAACTGAATACCCCCTGAGTTGCCAGGTTCCGCTCCTCCCCGGTCTTGCTGTTAACCATGTCCACAGAAGCCAGGTGCCCGTCACCGTTCATTTGGCGGATGGTCGTGTTGCAGAGCAGTTCGATGTTGGGGGTCTGCTCGATCCTACGCGCCAGGTAACTGGACATGTTCTTATACAGGTCGTCGCCCCGAATCAGAATCAGCACGCGGAGGGCATGCCCGGAGAGAAAGACCGCCGCCTGCCCGGCGGAATTGCCGCCACCCACAACTACGACCTGAGTGCCCCGGCATAGTTGGGCCTCCGCGAGGGTCGCGGCATAGTAGACGCCGGTACCCTCGAATCGGTCGGACCCGTCCACGCCCAACCGGCGGTACTCTGCCCCGGTGGCGATCAGCAGGCACTTGGCGGTCACCGCCTCGCCTCCGTCCAGTCGCACTAAGGTGTAGGCGTTCTCGAAGGCCAGTCGGTTCACCAGAGTCGGGACGGACAAGCGAGCGCCGAATTTGTTGGCTTGGAGGATGGCCCTGCCGGCCAGTTCACTGCCTGTCAATCCTGTAGGAAAGCCCAGATAGTTTTCGATTCGCATACTGCTGCCAGCTTGCCCGCCGGGTGCGGTTTGTTCGAGTACGGCAGTCCTCAGCCCTTCGGAGGCGCCGTAAACAGCGGCTGCAAGACCCGCCGGACCCGCGCCAACAACCACCAGGTCGTACACCATATCCTCCAAGGGCTGCCGGATGCCGATGGCGTCGGCAAGCTGCCGGTTGGAGGGATTCCGCAGCAGCAGCATCGAGCCGCAGGCGACGACGGGCGTATCGGACTCCGTCACCCCGAATTGCCTGAGCAACCGGTTCACATTCGGGTCGCTTTCGACGTCCACCCAGGTGAAGAGGATGCGATTTTTCGACAGGAAATCGCGGACCCGAAAAGTATCCGGGGAATAACGCGACCCGATCACCCGCAGGCCGGTAAAGTTGGGTGAGTCGCGCAAAAGCTGCCGCCGCGCGATGAACGCCTGGAGAACGATATCGCTAATGGCCGGGCACTGGTTGAGAACGTTCCGTAGGGCTTCTCCAGTGACTTCGTACACCTCGCAGTCGCCCCGCGCGATGCCGCTGACGACCGCTGGGAGGCCGGTGAGGTGCGAAATGTCACCCGTGAATTCGCCCGGACGATGGATCGTGACGGTCTTCCGCTCGTCGCCGGAGTAATCCACTATCTCAACCTCTCCCGACTTCACAACGAAGAAGTTCATGTTCCGTTGGCCTGCCGCAAAGAGCGTTTGCCCCTCCCGGAACAACTTCGGTGTGCCATTGGTGCAGCGCGCCAGTTGACTGATTTGTGCCTCATCGAGCTTGGGGAATGCGACCGACCGAAGGTTGTGTTCGTTCATAGCTGGAAACTCAGTTCGCAGGGTTCATCGCGGCGCGTCGCCGCCCGTAGCTCAAAGGTCCAATTCGCCCGCTATGACGTTATCGACATAGCACCAGATCCAGGCCTCGCCTGGTTCGATGGAGCGCACCAGCGGGTGTTTCGTCGCGTGGAAGTGCCTGGTGGCGTGTTTGTTCTTGGAGGAGTCGCAACATCCTACGTGTCCGCAAGACAAACAGAGCCTGAGGTGCACCCAGGTGTCGCCCGTTTTGAGACAGTCTTCGCAGCCCTTCTTGGTCGTCTGCCTGATCTTTATCTGATCGAGATGGTTGCATTGCTCGGGCATGTTCAAGTCTCCAATGCCGCTCGGTCCCACTTAGCGAGACGCGCTCCCGCATCATACGTGTTCTCCAAAGACTCGTATAGAGTCTCCTCTGGCGATGCCGCATCGCGGACGTCATCGTACATCAGGATGAACTCAGAGAGGTCCGCGTTCCAACTCGCTCCAGCGGGGAGTACAGGCTGTGTTTCCATGCCTGGAGGTTGAGGGACCGTATACGAGTAAAATGCAGGACCGT
>PLZX01000297.1 GCA_003152325.1 Bryobacterales bacterium
TACCAACTGAGCTACGCCGGCCTGCGGATGGAGCGGGAGATGGGGATCGCTTCGTTCCGCCCTGCTTAATAGAGTAAACGGAGTAACGGTAGCGGCGCAACCGCGCTCACTCTGCAACTACAGGCTCTTGTTTTCGACGGTCTTCAGTTGTGCGTCCGGCACATCGCTACACATGTGGACTGCGAAATCCGATACGTTGTGGAGCGCAAACGTCGGCCCTCCCGTTGCGCGCGGCGTCTTGATCCGGAAAAAGTCTGCGTCCTGGACGTTGTCCAGCACGAAAGCCGGCCGGTCGTCGTTTTTCTCGGCTCGGATCTCAATGTTATCGAATTGAATGCCCTTTACGTGCCGTACGTAAAACCCGTGGGAAGGCATGCCGTGCTGGGGTCCGGGCGCACCGCCTCTGCCTTGGCCGGGTGCGCCGGCCGCGGCCGCGGTTCCCGGTTGCGCCGGCGCGCTTCCGCCCGTGGCGCCAGGTACTGCCGGGCCTCTTCCCGCGGCTCCCCGGCCCGCTCCCTCGGGAACCCAACGTCCGTCCGGACCGCGTCCACTCGGCCGGGGCGCGCCCACAAACATTGAGGGTTCGGGATACGTTTCTTCGTATTCGGGCGGTTGAAAGGCGGCATCTTCCCTGGTCCCGCCGCCCTGGTGCAGAATCTGAATATTGCTGATCTTCACATCTTCGATCTCGTGACCCGGAATCCCGCTGATGATCGAACCTAGCCGGGAAACGGAATTCGAACAGACCAGATTGCTGATGATCACCCGCTTCAGCGTTCCCACCGGCGTGTTGTCGGGGCCGCGCATGCGGTTGCCTAACCGCAGGAAGATCGGAGCGCTCATGATGTCGCGCATCGAAATGTTCGTAACGGTTACGTCTTCCAGGATGGCCCCATCCACCGTCTCCAGCGCCAGCCCCTGGCAGCCTTCGAAAACACAATTGGAGATCGTGATGTTGCGGAACCCGCCGTTCGATTCCGTGCCGAACTTGATGCGGCCGGTGTGCGGAACCCGCACGTCTGCTGCAAATTTTTTGTACGTGCCGTCCAGCAGCGTCCCTTCTTCCCAGCATCCACTGACATAGCAGTTGGTGATGGTCACGTACTCGGTCTGCTTGGCGCGGCCCAGCGCGTAATCGGCCTTCAGGCAAATGCCGTCATCCCAAGGCGAGTTCACGTAACAATTCGAAATGCGGACGTTGCGGCAGGCATCCACGTCCATGCCGTCGCGGTTGGTGTCAATCTTCAGATTGTCGATCGTCAGATTGTCTACCCCTGTAGCCAGAATGCCGAAGTGGCCGCCATGCAGAATCGAAAAATCGCGCAGCAGCACGTTGTGGCAGTTCTTCAGGCTGATGGATTTGTTCCCCACGCCCGGAGTATGGGCGTTTGGGCCATTGCCTGTGCCGCGGCTCAAACCTTTACCCCAGATACGGCCCGTTCCGACGATGGCGACGTTTTCGATGCCTTCGCCCCAGAGCAGACTGTTGCGGAAATGGCTGTGGCCGAAATCCTGGTACATGTCCCATTCATTGGGCTCCGCCAGGTCGAATCCGGGGGCGCCTTCGGCCGGCGGGTCGGCCGCGATGAGCGTCGCGCCTGGTTCCAGGTGCAGCGTCACGTTGCTCTTCAGATGGATGGAGTACGAAAGATAATTGCCGCCCGGGAAAAGCACGGTCCCGCCACCTGCCGCCGCGGCGGCATCGATGGTCTTATTGATAGCGGCGGTGTCCGGAGTTTTTCCGTCGCCGGTAGCTCCGAACGTCCTGACATCAAAACTTCCGGTCAGGGAGGAATTGGCGGCGGGGTGCGCCGGACCTTGGTCCGCCTGAGCGGCTATGGCGGCGCCCGCAGTGCCCACGCCCGCAAGCCGCAAGAAGTCTCTGCGCAAATTGTTTTCAGTCGGCATTAGCCTTTTCTCCAGGGGAAGTTTACCAAAAAGAGGTCCAAAAATACCGTACCACGCGTTGCGATGGTCCGGCGGTGGAGGGTTGCGCAGGGAGAAAATGGAGCGGGAGACCGGGATCGAACCGGCGACCAACAGCTTGGAAGGCTGAGACTCTACCACTGAGTTACTCCCGCCCGTTCCTCTTCTATTCTACCAGCGCGGCCCCTATTGCACCATTCCCGGCCCTCGCGCCGCCTGTGATAACCTCGAAGCTTATGCTGTTTGAGTCCGATAAGGTGATGTTCGAAATCTACAAGGAGACCGAGTACACCGGCCGCTACCGCGTTGTCTACTTCACCGAGCTGCAGGATCACAACAAGGAATCCGAAATTAATCACGCCCTCGCCGGCGAACACTTCTTCGATGGCTTCATCAAGAATTTCGGCAAAGACGAAGCCAAGGAGATCATCGTCTCCCTCCTCGAGCGCCTCAATAACGGCGAGCCCGTCGATGCCCCCGAAATCGAACGCGCCCTCGGCGATCACATGGCCTGAGGCTTCCCTTGCGGATCACCCGTTTTCCCAGCCTTAAGGAAACCCAGTTCTTCGGATGCACCGCCGCTTTCGTCGATTCCCTATCCGGTGAATTGAACGCCGCGTCCATGGCCCTGCGCCGCCTGGAAGGCCAATCCAAAGGCTCCGCCTTCGCTTATGAGATGACCTTCGACACCCATCGCTACGGCGCGCTGATCGTGATCGATCGCTGGTCCACGCTGATCTCCGCCTTCGGACCGCACCTCGAACTCTCCCGCCACCGCGCCATCATCTCGGGCGCTCCAGAGCGCATCCGAACCGCCGAAACGATCCTGGGCGTCGCCAATCGCCTGATCGATGCCGCGGACGCTTATTCCCGCGAGATTGTCGAAGCCTGCGCAATGGCCTTCCAGTCCCTCAACACCACGTTCGCGGAAGAGCGCGCCGAGGCCGAACAGTCTGCCAAACTCGGTCCCATGCTGCCTGAGGATTACACCAGCGCCCGCCGGATCTTCCTCGAAGACCTCGCCGCGCGCTGATTACTTCGCCGCGTCCAGCTTGCTGAACGCTTTCAGGAATTCCGTGTAGGGCTGCGCGCCCACTAGCAGTTCGCCCTCCACGCCCTGCGGCGTGCTCTTGCCGATCACGAACGTCGGCGT
>PLZX01000011.1 GCA_003152325.1 Bryobacterales bacterium
CCACGTTGACTCCCGATATGTGGGCATAACGCTCGGGTGGAATCCTGAAGTCTACCCTACGGCGTCAGGCAAGATCCATCCTGTAGGGCAACAAATTAGTATCGGAGTTTTAGTTTGCCGAAGGCCTTTGGACGTGATCGATGACGATAAATTCACCCGGCCCCTTGGTGAGTTCCAGTTTGAGACCGAGTTGTTCCTGCAAGGCATCCGGGAGCGCTGGCAGATCCGATTCGTGTCCCGGAATTTCGGGCGCCCAATCCAGCTTGAACGTGTACTGTCCGGTCAGGCCGGTCTGGTTCATCACGGGCCGGCCGGCGCCGTTACTCGCCAGGCGGGAAGCGAGATTCGCCATGGTCTGCCGGGCAAATTCAAGATGCATGCCCGTGCCATCGGCGGCAATATTGCTTTTAGGATCATCCGTGGGAGACGATTCCTGAAACTTTGGGCCGTGTTTCCCCACAACCAGCGCGAACATCGCAATCGTCCTGGTTTCGCGGTGGATGCGAAGTTGAAACCGGTCCGCAAGCAGCGCCTGCAGCATCGGCCGCATCTGCTCGGTGGTGATGGCTTGCTCTCCCACGCTGGCTTCCAGATCGTAGTGCTCCGAGGACGCCCAGCCGGGCGCTCCGGAAATCTGGTCGTAGCGCACGTGATATGCGGTCGTGATCATATCCAGCAGCGTCGATGCGGTTGCCGTTACACGGCTGCCTTTCACTCTCGGGTCCGATGAGAACGTCACCATGCCGGGATGCGGCTTGATGGACGCCACTTCGAAGGTTGCCTGGCCAAACGCCATGGCCGCCACGTTCAGACACACGAATCCCACTCTACCCTTTCGCATGTTTCTCTCCTTGGTTATTTCTTACCAACGACCAACTCGGCGCTATCGGCCGAACCGAACCGGAATGGCGCTCCGTTGCCAGGACGCCACTCGCGCTCCTGCCGCACGTACAGGTTGTACGTCCTGGAGCCGGGTGCGATGCGGCTATCGCACTCGACTCGGAATTCCGCTCCCCGGTCGTGGAATAGCAGACCGTTCCGCGATACCACGCCATTCCTCACGAACCCGAGCTTGTCATTGGGAATCAGCGACAGGACGAATCTTCCGTGTCCCTCCAGATACAACCAGGTCACCGCTCCCGACATTCCGCCGGCGCTCTCCTCGGCCTCCAGCTTTCCATTGAGAAAGACTCGCGGCTCGGCGAGCGTCAATTCGGCATCGGCCACGGTGAAGTCGTGTGGCGCGCTCCGCAGGTCGATATCGCCGTGGCGCTGCAGCGTGAGATAGTCCACCACCTTCTGGCCGGTAGACGAGTTGACCAGCAGATCGAGCGCCACGGTCTCCCCCACTTTCACGTTGGGAATGACCGGATATTGCGGCAACTCCAGGAAGGTCCAGCCGGCATCGAAAGTAACTCTCGATGCGGCGGGATTCCAGCGCTCGATGCGGATCTGCGCGGTTTGGCCATTTGGGGCGGGATCGAGCCCGATGTCATAGCCGAACGCCCGCTTATGCGCGGCATCGTTGATGATGTGATGCGCGCGGTCCGGTCCGGCAATCACTCCGCCGGGAAGCAGCGTTCCAGGAGGTTCGATTTTGGTCTCGAAGCGGATCTCCAGTCCCTTCCACGCCTGGTTGCTGACCGTCAGCCCGCCTACCTGTGCAAACAGCCCGGCGGCGGTCGCGAACACACCACAGATGGCTCTAGTTCGACTCATGCCGGCGAATCACCCTCACATTCAGATCGCTCACCGGCCGGAAGTCCACCAGGCTGACCGTGGACGGAGCCGGAGCCAGCGCGGGGCGCTGCCGCATGAGACCGCCGACCAAGACCAACAGAACGGCGGCGAACGCCAAGCCCACCGGAACAGGAATTCGGATGGAACCCGTAAGCAGAAATCTCCACCATGCCTCGCGGCCGGCTTGGTAGCCGCCCAGCACGCTCCGGTCGAGCGATGGAGGCGCATCCGGCACGCTCCATTCGCGCAGCAATTCCCGTAACTCGTGGTCCTCACCGTGTTCCATTGGCCCTTCCTTTCGATTCGAGCAGCGGCGCCAGCATTGGCCGCAGGTTTTCCCGAGCGCGGTGCAGGCGCGATTTCACCGCCGCCAGGTCCGCGCCGACCGACCGCGCGATCTCTTCGAGCGGCATATCTTCGTACTCCGCCAGGATGAGCGCCTCGCGCTGCAGCGGCGGAAGCGCTCCTACGGCCTGCGCCACGATCAGGCCGCGTTCGCAGTCGGCGGGATGGATCGGCCCGCACGCCACGATGTCATCCTCCAACTGGTCGAAGCTTCGCTCGCGGCTCATCCGCTTTAACGCCAGATTACGCGTCACCCCGACGAGGAAGCCGCGAAGCGGCCCGCGTTCGGGTTGATACGCGACGCGCTTGCTCCATAGCAGCAGAAAGCACTCATGCACCAGATCCTCGGCCATCTCGTTCGATCCGGTCATGCGGCGGGCGAAGCGATAGAGCAGGTCCTTGTGCCGCTCATACGCCTCGCGGAAGTCCGCACCGGTCATGTCTAGCCTGGATTTCCACGGACAA
>PLZX01000087.1:0-1585 GCA_003152325.1 Bryobacterales bacterium
AAGCGCGCGAGAGATTGCTGGTTTGAATCGACGAGGAAAGGCCGAAGGGGATGTTGTTGGCGATGCGCATGGAGTCTTCAAAATTCTTGGCGCGCATAATGGCGAGCACCGGGCCGAAAATCTCTTCGCGGGCGATGGTATGCCTTTCTTCGACGTCGGCGAAGACCGTGGGCTCCACGAAGTAGCCCTTCGAGAGCGCGCCCTCGGTGAGACGCCGGCCGCCGCAACGGGGCTCACCCGATTCCTTGCGCCCGATCTCGATGTAGCGGAGGTCGGTTTCCATCTGGCCCTCGTCCACGCACGGGCCGATGTCGATGCCCGGCTGCATGCCGTCACCCACTTTCAGCTTGCGGGTGCGCTCCACCACTGCGGCCACGAAGCGATCGTAGATGGCATCCTCGACGATGGCGCGGCTGGTGGCCGTGCATTTCTGGCCGGTGGAAAAGAACGCGGCGTTGACCACGTTTTCAACGGCGGAAGGGAAATCCGCGTCGGCGAGGACGATAGTGGGATTCTTGCCGCCCATTTCGAGCTGGATGCGGAGATGGCGCTCCGAGGCTTTCTGGTGAAGCCACTGTCCGATTTCACAGGAACCGGTGAAAGAAACGGCCTTGAGCGGCGCGGCGTCGACCAGGGCCTGGCCGAGCGTGCCGCCGGAACCGGCCACGAAGTTGACCACGCCTTTGGGAATGCCGGCTTCGTGGAGCGCTTCCACGATGCGCCAGGCGCTGAGGGGCGCCGCGGAGGCCGGCTTCATGAGCACGGTGTTGCCGCAGACGAGTGCCGGGGCGAGCTTCCAGGCGGGGATAGCGCTGGGGAAATTCCACGGTGTAATGAGGCCCACTACGCCGATGGGTTTGCGCAGGGCGAACATGTGGACGCGGTCCCGCTCGGAGGGCACCAGCATGCCGGGCATGCGCGAGCCTTCGCCGGCAAAATAGCGGAGGATGTTGATGGCGCGGCGCACTTCGCCCTTGGCTTCGGGCAGCGTCTTGCCTTCCTCGCGGGTCATGTCGGCGGCCACCTGCTCGAATTTCTTATCGAGGATGTCGGCGGCTTTGAAGAGGAAGTTGCCGCGTGCAGGGCCGCTCATGGCGCTCCAGGCGGGCAAGGCGGCGGCAGCCGCAGCGGCCGCGTCGTTGACGTCCTGCGCGGTGCCTTTGACGAAGTTGCCGACGAGTTCATTGGTGTTGGCGGGGTTGCGGTTCTCAAACGTCTGATCGCGCGAAACCCATTCGCCGTTGATGTAATTGGAAAAGAGCTGAGTCATAGAGAGTTCCTAAAATTGCACTTTGGGCGCCTGGTCGGCGCCGGGAGCGGTTTTGAAATAGGCGTCGTTGCGGGTGAAGCCCGACAGGGAGGCGACGATGTTCTCGGGGAACAATTGCAGAGTCGCGTTGTACGTTTCAAGTTTTTCGTTGTATTTGCGGCGCTCAATGGAGATGCGGTTTTCGCTGCCGGCGAGTTCGTACTGAAGGTGCATGAAGTTTTCGTTGGACTTGAGCTGTGGATAATTCTCGGCCACCACGAGGAGGCGCGAGAGAGCGCCCGAAATCTGATCGTTAGCGGCGAGTTTTTCCTGCGG
>PLZX01000087.1:1639-8278 GCA_003152325.1 Bryobacterales bacterium
ACGATGGCGATAACGATCAGAGCGATTTTCACGGTTGTCTCCTATTTTTCCAGCCGGTCTACGGCATCGATCACCAGGGAGATGCATTGCAGGAACGAATCGAGTACGGCCACCGGCTCGATCTGGCGCGGCTTGATGCGTTCTTCCCGGACGTCCAGAAGCTGGTTGCAGGGTTGCGGGTCGAATCCGAACTGTTCCGCGGCGCGCTGGATCACTTCGCGTTTTTTCGAGGGCTCGTCGATGCCATGGAGGATGAGGGCGTGGCGGAATAGCACGCAGAACGTCGAAACGGAATCCAGCAGCAGGCGGCGCAGCAGGTCGGCATCGGAAAGCATGCCGGAGGCTTTTTGGCGCAGGCGCAGGACTTTGGCCCGGAGGTCGTGCTCCACCTGGGCGCGATAAAAGGAATCGTCAACCACCAGGGAAGTGATCACGTCGCGGCCGAAGAGCAACTGGTTGTGGCGTTTGATGTCGTTGAACTCGATGGCGAAGCAATCGGTGGAGGTCGAGACTTCGCGCTCCGTGAGCAGCAGGGGAGCGGGGCTGCCCTGCTTGCGCCACCATTGGAAAACGTCTTCGCCGGCGGCGAGTTGGCGCGAGGTGATTTCGCTGAGCACGCATAGGACGTTGTAATCGGAGAAATGGGGGTGATGGTCGCCGGCCGCGGCCGAGCCATAGAGGACCACGGAGACCAGACGGTCGCCGTAGGCCTTCTGTAATTTCTCCACCAGTTGGGTTAGCACCTTATCCATAAGATGGTCCTTACCAGTCTCCGGATGCGCCTCCGCCGCCGGAATCGCCGCCGCCAAAGCCTCCGAAGCCACCACCGGAATCGGGTCCGCCGAAGCCGCCAGAGCCGCGGCCACCAAAAGTAGAGCGCCCCATCAGGTTGCCCAGGATCAACCAGGGCAGGAAGCCGCCGCCACCAAAGCCACCGAAGCCGCGCGGACCGGCGAAGCGCATCAGCCACGAAAAGAGAACGAAAACGCCGATGAGGACCGGCCACGGGAAGCTGTCGGAGGTAGACGGCTGGACGCGGCGCGGCGGCAGGTGCGCCAGCAGTTGCACGTTCTTCGACTGAGCGATGACGCTGCCCATACGCTGCGCTGCGGCCATCATGGCGTCGCCATAATCTTTCTGGCGTAGAGCCGGCCGCATGTCGCGCAGGATGTCGCCATCCAGGCCATCCGGCAGGATGGGTTCGAGCCCGTAGCCTACTTCCAGGCGGCTGCGGTGGTCGTTGATGACCAGCAGCAGCAGGATGCCTTCGTTCTTGCCCTTCTGGCCGATGCCCCAGGCGCGGAAAACGGTGTTGGCAACGTCCTCGATGGGCTCGCCTTCGAGTGATGGGATGGTGACGAAGGCCATCTCGGCGCCAGTGGAATCCTGGACAATCTTGCCGTAGGCTTCGAGTTGACTCTTAGCGGCGGGGTCGATGACGCGCGCGAAGTCGCTGAGGTAGCCTTCGGGGTGCGGATAGCGCGCTTTCCAATCGACTGCGCGGCCGGCCGAGGCGCAAAGGAGCAGCACGACGCCCAGCCGCAACCACTTGTTCATGTTGATTTTTCAGTGTACTACGGCAGGCATCTGGATTCGTGAAGGGAAGCTCTGCTAAAATAGAGATCGTCACGTTGGGACGTCGTCTAACGGTAAGACTGCGGCCTCTGGAGCCGCGTATCGGGGTTCGAATCCCTGCGTCCCAGCCACCTCAATTTCCTGCATCTTTCCCCACACCTTGATGTCAATATGATTGACGCAAGATCAGATGAGCCACGTCGGGATCACACAGGCAATTCACTTCGTTGAGCGCTACGGATACGCGCTGCTGTTCTTCTGGGTACTGGCCGAACAGGGGGCGCTGCCGATTCCCTCGGTTCCGCTGCTGGTTGCCGTGGGATCGCTGGTGCGCACGGGACGCCTCAACGCGGCGGTTGCGATCTCCAGTTGCGTGGCCGGCGCGCTGGTGGCAGACAGCGTGTGGTTTCATTTCGGCCGGCGCCGCGGCAAGAGCGTCCTGCGGTTTCTGTGCCGCGTTTCGCTGGAGCCTGATTCCTGCGTGCGCCAGACGGAGAACGCCTTCCTCAAGTACGGCCTGAACACGCTCCTTTTCGCTAAGTTCATTCCGGGGTTGAACGCGGTCGCCGCACCGCTGGCCGGCGATTCCGGAACCGGGGTCGCCCGTTTTCTTACGCTCGACGCCCTGGGGGTCGTGATCTGGAGCGCCTCCTACATCGGCGTCGGATACCTCTTCAGCGACCAGTTGGAACTGGTACTCGCCTACGCGCAACGGTTGGGCTCCGGACTCGTGATTTTGGTGGGTGCGCTCTTCGCGGCATGGATTCTCTGGAAGTTCATCCAGCGTCGGCGATTCCTCAGACAGATCGAGGTGGCCCGCATCACGCCCGAGGAATTGCGCGATCGCATGGACGCCGGCGAAGATTTCTATGTCGTGGACGTGCGCAGCAGCCTGGCAAGCGATTCGAGCTCGCTTCCCGGTGCGATCCGCCTCTCCCCGGAGGACCTTACAGTCAATTGGACACAGGTCCCCCGCGACCGCGAAATCATTCTCTTTTGCAGTTGACCGAACGAAGCCACCAGCGCCCGTGCGGCGCTGCTCCTCAGATCCCAGGGCATCACGCGGGTGCGCCCTTTGCGCGGGGGTATAGAGGCGTGGGAGAGAATGATGCAGGCGCGGGGCTGACAGCTATCGCAATGGCAGCGGATGCTCGCGATGCAGCAGGTGCAGGATGTTGCCGTCGCAATCGGTGAAGAAAACCAGCGAATTGCCTCCGTGCTTTTCGGGAGCGGTCAGGAAGGTGACTGATTTCGATTGCAAGTGCGCGAGCGAGGCGTCGAAATCGGAGACGGCGATGGCCAGGTGGCGGAGGCCGGGGTCTTGCATGGCTTGGGGCGGGCGCGGGGTGGCGTTGGATTCGATGATCTCGATCATGGAGCCGTCATGGGCGCGAATGAAGACCGTGCGGGAACCCGCTGGGCAGTAATTGATCACGAAATCGAGGTGGTCGACGTACCATTGGGCAAGCTTCATCGGGTCGGGCGACGCAATCGCGGTGTGCTCGATGCCAGTTACCATGTCGAGAATTGTAGCAGCGCTCAATCCAGCCAGGCCTCGCGGCGAGGGATGAGAGGCTCGGGGACGGCGCCGAAACGGCGGTGACGGGTGCGGAACTCGCGGACGGCGGCGGCGAGCGAGGCGGCATCGAAGTCAGGCCACATGCGAGGCGAGAAGATCAGCTCGGCATAGGCGCATTCCCAGAGCAGGAAATCGCTGAGGCGCCGCTCACCGCCGGTGCGGATGAGGAGGTCGACGGGCGGGCCGAGGGCGTCGTCGAGCGATTCGCGCGAAAGCGCGGCGACGCGGCGCGCGGCGGCGAGAATGGCGTCGCGGCCGGAATAATCGATGGCAATGCGCAGCCGGAGGCGCGTACCGGCGGCGGAATCGCGTTCGATCTGGCCGATGGCGTGGCGGAGTGGCTCGCCCAGGCGGTCGCGGCGGCCGATGATTTCGAGGCGGATGCCGTTCGAGATCGAACGGCCGCCTTCCTTTTCGAGGTAGACCTGGAGCAGGCGCAGGAGGGCGGCGACCTCCGCGCGAGGGCGGCGCCAATTGTCTGAGGAGAAAGCGAACAGGGTAAGAATACCGATGCCGGCGGTGGGGGCGGCTTCGATAATCCGGCTGACGCATTCCACTCCCGCCCGATGCCCGGCTTCGCGGGGAAGGCCGCGCGCCAGGGCCCAGCGGCCGTTGCCATCCATGATGATGCCAGCGTGCAGAGTACTTTGTAGTGTAAAGTTTTGAGGCATAAAAAAAGAGGATCGCTCCCTCACTTATCGCGCATGGCTTGAATCAGGGCCTCCATGTGGTCCAGATAGCGCTCCAGGGCGCGGCGGCCGGAGGCGGTGAGGCGGTATTCGGTGCGGGGCACGCGGCCTTCGAAGGACTTGGTGCAGGTGACGTAGGCGGCCTCCTCCAGTTTGCGGGCATGCACGCTGAGGTTCCCGTCGGTGGTATCGAGAAGCTTCTTCAAATCGCTAAACGTCAGCGCCTGGTTGACGGCAAGAGCGCTCAGAATGCCGAGGCGCAGGCGCTCGTGGATCAGCCGGTCGAGCTTGGGCGCGCCTGCCACTGCCGGAGTCCTGGTGGGGCCGGGAATGGATTTCCGTTCGCGTTCGCGTCTTGCCGTATTCGATTTAGCCGCCATAATTCACCGCGATGATGGTACCAAAGAGAATGTGTAATCCCCCAAAACCGGCGGCCAGCCAGAGGTGGGCGGGGACGCCGGGGAGGAACAGAGCAGCCGAACCGGCCGCCATAAAGCAGGCCCCCATAGCCGGCACCACGCGCACCGAGGCCGAACCGCCCGAGACCACGCCGGCGCCATAGAGCAGGAGCCAAAGGCCGGGCAGCAGATGCGCCGCGGGGCCGTTTGAGATCACGAAAGTGAGCAGCGCGCCTGCCGCCATGGCCGGGGCGAAGCCGGCGACGAATTTGCGTCCGGGGCCGGAGAGCAGCGATTGCTTCGCGCGGCGAGACTTCAAAGCCGCGGCCATGATTCCGATCAGCAGGGCAACCACGGCTGCCGCCAGCCATACCGCCAGCCAACGTGCGGAAGCGGTCTGCGGGCCGGCGATCCAGGCGGCCGCGAGCGCCGTCGAACCCATCAGCACCCCGCCAAGGCCGGGTACGGCGGTGAATTCGCCGGCACGTTCGAGCGTGCGGCGGATGTACTGCAGGTTGTCCATGGCGTGGGCATGAAGTTCGAGCGGCTTTGGGCCAGGTGTCGCCATGGCAATAGGATAGCCCGGAAGACGGAGTTTATCAAGTACTTTTCACGGTAAAGTGCCGGCCCCAGTTTCCGGGCCGTCGCGGCGGCCCAATTGTGAGAAAGAGTACGTTAATGAAGATTCATAACCTGGGACGCTCGGCGCGCATCTATAGTGGTGGATGTAGAGGAGGTAGAAGATGGCACACCAAATGGCACGGCAGGCCGGTTTTGTGGCGGTTTTGTTGGGAATTCCGTTTCTGATGACGGCTCAGGTTCAGGAGCCGGCTTCGGTTCCCGGGCAGCAGGCGCAGATGCTGCCGGCGGAGCAACTGAATGACTTGGTGGCACCCATCGCGCTGTATCCCGATGCTCTGTTGAGCCAAGTCCTGGTGGCCAGCACTTACCCGCTGGAAGTCGTTGAGGCACAGCAGTGGCTGCAACGGAATGGAAGTCTGAAGGGCCAGCAACTGACGGAAGCAGCCCGGCAGCAGAATTGGGACGCCAGCGTCCAAGCCATGGTGGCTTTTCCGGACGTGTTGGCGAAGATGAACCAGGACGTCCAATGGACAACGGCATTGGGTAACGCGTTCCTCGCGCAGCAAGCGGACGTAATGGCCGCGGTGCAGGGGATGCGCGCGCGGGCGCAATCCAACGGCAAGCTCTCTACCACTCCGCAGCAGACGGTTACGACCGAGACGCAGGGCGGGCAGGCGGCCATTGAAATTGCGCCGGCCGATCCGCAGGTGATCTACGTGCCGCAATACGACCCAGCCTACGTCTGGGGACCCCCGGCGTGGGGCTACTATCCGCCGCTCTATTATGGCGGGTTAGGCTATGGATTCTATCCAGGGATCGACATCGGATTCTACTTGGGCGGTTGGGGCGGTTGGGGCTACGGCGGCTGGGGTTGGGGCTGGGGCCCGAACTGGTTCGGAGGCTCGTTGTTCGTCAACGGCGGCTTCTTCCACCGCTACGGTTTCCGCGGTGGCGCATTCGCGGGCGGATTTGGCGGCGGCAGGGGGCTGTGGCAGCATGACGCGAGCCACCGTTTGGGAGTCTCATACCCGAACGGTCAACTCGCCGCGCGGTATGGGGCCTCATCGCTCGCTTCGCGGAGCGCGATGACAAGATCGGGCAGCTCGAATTCCACTCGATCGGCCGGTGCGGGAAACTGGAACCGGTTTGGATCCGGGGCGGCGTCGCCGAACGGAAACCGATCGGTGACGCAGGGTGCTCGCAGCGCCGCGCCGCAGAACGCGGGGCGCGCTACCTCTGGGCAGTGGCAACGCTTCCAGGGCGCGCAACGCAACCAGGCGCCGGCGCAGAGTTTCCGGGGGTCGCAGTATCAGTCTCAGGGGCAGCGTTATTCGGCGCCCGCGCAACGGTACTCGGCGCCCACACAGCGGTATTCAGCTCCCACGCAGCGGTATTCAGCTCCGGCACAGCGGTATTCGGCTCCGGCGCAGTCGGCGCCGCGAATGTCCGCACCCAGCTATGGCGGCGGCGGCGCGCGCAGCTTCGGCGGCGGTGGTGGCGGTGCACGCAGCTCTGGTGGCGGCGGCGCGCGCAGCTCGGGCGGCGGCGGTTCCCACGGTGGTGGCCGGCGCTAAAACGCAGTTTGGCCGAATGTACTTTGCGGCTTGCAATCAGGCCGGGTCTCCTTTATGGTAGACCCGGCCTTTTTTGCGGATAGCCTCGGACTTGCATGACCTTGTTAGAATAGGCACGTGCTCCAGAAGGGCCCGAAGGAGGAATACTCGCGGGCGGATGTGCGCCGCCAGTTCGGACTCACCGAGCGCCAACTCCAGAGTTGGGGGCGGCAGAAGCTGATTCCGGAAGGCGACAGCTATTC
>PLZX01000319.1 GCA_003152325.1 Bryobacterales bacterium
ATCGAGTGCCAGCAGATCGATCTCGCCTTTGGCCGCCACCTCGCGCATCCAATTGTTCAGCCGCTCGATCACGCGCGAGGGTGCCCACGGCAGGCGGGTTTCGTTGCTTCCTAGCACGGATGGAAGGGCTGGAAGAACTGTCTGCTGGATTATCTGACAGTGGAAAGCGTCTTTTGCCATTGTCCAGCACTGTTCGATCTGAGTTTGAATATCGGCGATGGCCGCATCTACATCCGCCATCCCCAAATACATCCCGCGCGTCAGGTGGTACGGATCGAACGCGAACAGGACAGCGTCCGGGCGGAACGCGCGGAGTCCCGAGTGTGGCTCGAACAACTCCTGAAGATATTGCCCATATCTGTTTTCATAGGTTTCAATCCATATTCCTCGTCGCAACCCGGCCACACGAATAGCGCCATGAAGATGCGCAAATGTCGACGAGCCGAGGATTGCGAGCCGCACCGATCCATAAGCTAGGTCGGTGGGCGGAGTTGCGCAGAAGAGAGCCCCGATGACATGGTCAACAGCGTTGGTCTGCGCGAAATCGAGCCCGCTGTTAGCCACCGCCATCGCGTCCTGCCAAGCCTGAGAGCGATCAGTATTCGCACCTATAGCCTTCAGCTTTGAACGCCATCCATCATCGGCAGGTAGCCAATATAACTGCGTATCCAGATTCACTAGAATGCCGTCCTTCAACCGTCACTTAGCACTTCGCGAAAACACTTGGATCTCTTTCATCGTTAGCCAGCAATAGTCGATATTGTCGCGGTCCGGGTCGATACTTTTGATGTCTACCGTAAGCCGTTGCCCAGCGGAATTCTTCAGAGGAGCTTCAATGCGTTTGCCCTCGAGGGGTCCGGGCAATCGAATGCTGAAATTCCTATCTGGCGGACCACTGACATTCAGCACGATCTCGATTCCTTGACACTTCTTGTCGCAAGACTCGACGTGGCCCGAGAATACCGCATCAGCGGGGAGCGGTGCATCGTACTGCACCCTTGTCGGCTCCCCTGCTCGTCGCTGCGATGGATGGATTGTCCACCACCCCTGGCCAGCGCCGTCGCTGCCTGTCGCAGCCCCCGAATGAAAGATCGTGCTGAGGATCGTCCACGGCGAAGCAGATTCAAGACGCTCGAACACCAGAATCCCTTTGTCGCTCCGGAATGGAATGGTCTTGAACTGGGTGCCGCGCTGGAGTTCCCGCAGAACCGGAAGGGATACGACGTTCAGGAAGTCTGGTGGAGCCCGTTGAAAAGACTCGTCCAGGGTAATCACATATTTAGCCGAAATCGCCTGGATGCGGTTCATCGCAGCCTGGACATCCGTTTGGGCATAACCTAGCGAAGTATAGAGTGCGGCCACGCCGCTACTCAGGCGGTTCTTCGCAGCAAAAAACGCGGCTGAATTGGCGCTAAACCAGGGTTCTTCGACGCCGATGATGTTATATCTCCCGTCCACCTCGGTCACACGAACCACGCGCATGAGCTCCTCGAAATCATGAGTGTCCCCTTGCACTCTTAAGAGCCATGAGGACTGATCGGCGACGTAGGAAACCGCGCCAAGGGCGACACTATGAAGTAAGATCCACTGAAGAGCGCAGAGCGCACCGAACACGGCCACGGTCTTACGAGATCCTGCGAACGCACACAACCACATGACGATAACCACGACACATGGGAGGATAGCATATAGGTAACGCCCTTCCACAGCATCACCCAATGAAAAGGCGAAAAGCAAAATCACGACTTGAACTGCGCTGATTAAAGCCATGGCCGCCCCCCCAGAAAATGGCGCCGGCAGGCCCTTGGTCTTCCGCGAATACCAGGATAGCGCTCCGACGAGGCACACCAGGAGCAAGACCCACGCCAAATAAGGCGCACCGAAGGACTGTTCCAGCAAACCTGTCCATGTGCCGAATTTGACAACGGGGGACGCTCGCCATCCATATCTGAGCGCAATCGCTCCGGAGGATGCATCCCGAATGTGTTGCAGGACGTCCCCCCGATTCCGGAGGTACCAGACCGTGGCTAACACGCCGAGAGCGGCGCTCAGTAGGATCAGTGCACGCGAAACTCGCGACTTCCATTCGGCGCGGAACTCCCAGCTTGCTCTCCCTCTGCGAAGCACTGCGAGCGCGATATACACGGCAGGTGCGGCGCAGAACACGGGTGTTGTGGTCTTGGCCAACGCCCCAAGGATGAGAGCGGCAGTTACATGTACTGCGATTCTAGCGGTTGGCCACACAGGAACTTTCGCCGCAATTAACAACATCCACGCAACCGCAGCGCACTGCAGCGGCTCGACAAGATATTGATGTGACAATCCGACGAATAATTGGGTGCTGGCAGCAAAGGTCACACCGGCCGCCGGAATCAGGTAAGACTCTGGAAACATAGCCCTCCCGATCCTAAATAGCACCAAAAGTATGCTGGATTGTGTAAGTAAGATAGAAAACAGTAGCGACGCCTCGACAGATCCGAGTGTCGCTTGCAAGGGCACAAAAAACTGTCCAAGCCAGACGATACCTGGTGGCTTGCTATTCAGCCCGCCAATCATCGTCCTAGCCCAATCCATGAGTGAATGAGTCAAGGAAAACCACAGGTTTACGGACACTTCTCCATACCAGGCTTGATCCCACGGCCATACCCGGTGATCTCGGATAATCCAGAGGAGACTCGGGGCTAGCAAAAGGCCGACGAGAAGATAGATCCATGGAATTTGGACCATTCCGCCGTGTCCTGGCACCCGAACCGTGTGTTTCTTCATGCTGAGTAGACGTCGATTATATCAGGTAGCACTTGGCTCAACCCCAATAGAGGCACTGTTTGCCGTTCGTCGTAAATCCATGGCGCCTCATCACGGGAACGGTTTAGGGTCTCTTAGGATAGGCCCGCCGGTGAAGCGAAGACCGGCTCTGGTGGCGACGAACCCGATTCGAAGAATAGCCAGCCGTACCTCATCGCGGTCAAGTGATCGCTCCGCGTCTTCATCGAACTGCTGGCCCCCGGGGTACCACGGGATCGGTGGTTGTTGTAATGCTATATGATAGCTTTCGGAGCGTATGCCATGACTGCCGATCTGGAGCAGCACAAACTCGAAATCGACGAAAACCGGGCGCATTGGCTCAGAAAGCCGCTCCTCCGCCAAGTATACTCTCAATTCTATCGAGAAATCGCTGAGCGGGTTGTTCGTGAGAGCCTTGGCCTGATTGTCGAGTTGGGTTCCGGCATGGGCAACATCAAGGAGCACATTCCCGATTGCATAACCACAGATGTGTTTCCGAACCCATGGCTGGATAGAGTGGAGAATGCGTACGCGCTCACGTTTAACGATGAGACAGTCAGTAACCTGGTTCTTTTTGACGTATGGCATCACCTGCAATACCCGGGGGAGGCACTACGCGAATTTTCTAGAGTTCTCGTGAAAGGTGGCAGGATCGTCATCTTCGACCCCGCCATGGGGTTTCTCGGAAGGTTTGTATTCGGCCGCTTCCACCATGAGCCCCTTGGGCTGGATCAGGACATCCAGTGGAGCGGTGGAGACGGTTTTCGTCCGGAAGCGCCTGGGTATTATGCCGCCCAAGGTAACGCCAGCAGAGTATTCACCGGAGACAAGTTCCGAACACAGTTGGGGGGATGGCGAGTGACCGAGGTCAAGTACTACTCTGCGCTGGCCTACCTGGGCACTGGTGGTCTTCGTGGCCCACAACTCTATCCCGCAATGTTCCTGCCTCTCTTCAACCACGTCGATGCGTTTCTCTCGAGGTTCCCGGCGCTGGCGTCAAGAATGCTGGTAGTCCTGGACAAGAGGTAGCCGTAGCGGCCACTTCAAATCCACGGCGGCAAAACTGCGGCCCGGCAACGTCCGCAGCGCCTGAAAAGGTAGAAGTTTCCGGTTTTGGATTTTTCGGGCAGGGCGACAAGCGCACCTTGCTGGGGCGAAGACGACTCCCAGAGGAAGAAATGCAATCCGCAGAATTTAAGGATAGCGGTTCGTTTTATACTGAAAGAGACCTGGAAGTCCCAAATGAAAATCCTAGCTGATATCTTCATTGTGAATAGGTGGCAACGCTCATGCACCATGACCCACCTCCGGAGTGCGGCGCTGTTGTTGGCGCTGTGCTCGACGGGATCGGCGCAATACGCGATCACCGAGTACTCGGCTGGCATTACGCCGGGGAGCGTCCCCTTTGGGATCACAGCGGGACCTGACGGTGCCCTGTGGTTCACTGAATCGGTCGGCAACCGGATCGGGCGCATTACCACCGCTGGTGTTATCAGCGAGTACTCGAGTGGTCTGTCGGCGAACAGCAACCCCAGCGGGATAGCGGCGGGGCCAGATGGCGCCCTGTGGTTCACCGAGGCTGCCAACCGGATCGGACGCATCACCACCGGCGGCGTCATCACCGAGTACAGCCTGACTTGGGGCCCCTCCTCCGCGATCACTGCGGGCCCGGACGGTGCCCTGTGGTTCACTGAATCAAGTTCCAACCGGATCGGACGCATCACCACCGGCGGGGTCGTTACTGACTACTATGTGTTTCCGAAAACCCTCTACTACGGGATCGCCGCAGGTTCGGACGGCGCCCTCTGGTTCACAATGATATTCGCTGGGCACGATGGTTGGATCGGGCGCATCACCACCGGCGGGGTGGTCAACTGGTACTCGACCGGTCTGTCGGCGAACAGCGGCCCCAACGGGATAGCAGCGGGACCAGACGGGGCCTTGTGGTTCACTGAATCAAGTTCCAACCAGATCGGACGCATCACCACAGGAGGGGTCGTCAACGAGTACTCGACCGGTCTGTCGGCGAACAGCGGCCTCAGCGGGATAGCAGCGGGACCAGACGGGGCCTTGTGGTTCACTGAGGGTGCCGGCCGGATCGGGCGCATCACTGCCGCCGGCACCCAGCCCATATCCACACCCGCGCTCTCCACGTGGGTCATGCTGTTGCTTGCCGCCCTATTGGCCACCACCGCAGCGATCCAACTGCGGCGCAGGACCCCGCTGTACGGCCCGATTATCAGCCATTCGCTGCCTACTGAACGCCGGAAGGTGGCGCGATGCGCGCCTGAATCATTCGCCTGAGCCCTTCCACAAGCGAAACGCGCGGTTCCCAGCCAAAGATGCGCTTTGCCTTTCCGACGTCGGCGATCGTATCCAGAACTTCGTCGGTGCGGACCTCACTCCTCGAGACAACCGGCTTCTCCAGACCGGCGGCCCGCAGCATTAGGTCCGCCAGTTCACGCGGGTTTACCGACGAGCCCGAGCCGGCGTTGAAGGTATCGAAGCCTTGCGGGTTCATGGTCTGGAGCAGCAGATCGAGCAGATCGTCAATGAAGAGATAGTCCCGCTTGGGACGGTCGTCGGCAATCGAGACCTCCCGCACCTCAGCATCCAGGACCTGCCGCAAAAGAGTCGGAATGAGGAAATGTCCGGTCTGTCCGGGACCGTAGACATTGAAGGGGCGGATAATGGTCGCCTTTATGCCAAACTGCCGCGCGTAGTACCGGCACACCTCCTCCGCCAGCAATTTCGTGTGACCGTAGGGGTTGAAAGCCGCGACCGGATGTTCCTCTGAAATGGGAAGAAACTGCGGCGTTCCGTAGACATATGAGCTCAGCATAGTCAGAGAAGCGCCTTGACGGCGGCAGAACTCGGCCACGTTCACCGTTCCCAGTACGTTGGTGGTGTAGAAAGGCAGGGGCTCAGACCAGCTATCCGGTACGAAGGTTCGGGCCGCGAGATGATAGACATGGTTCACACCACTGCCGGGCAACGGGCAGGATGCGATGTCCCCGCCGGCATCAGAATGGCGGACCACTGAACAACCGGCCTGCTCCAGCCTTTCGCTCAGAGGCCTCCCGATGAATCCTGAGGCTCCGGTGACGAGAACCGTTTTACTCATCCGGGAGAAGCTTCCTCTTGTACTGTTCAAACTCGTCGATGGCCCGCTCGTAATCGTCGGGCCGGCCGATGTCGAGCCAGTAACCGTCGTAAGGTTCGACGTGTACTGGTTCGCCCCGTGCCAACATATCCCGCATGAGGTCGTCAAACCCGTATTTCACGTCCGGCGGCACGCGCTCCACCAGGGAACGGTTGACCACGTAGACGCCCATGCTCACCAGGTAACGGTGGATGGGCTTTTCGTTGAAACGGCACAACCGGTTCTCGCCGTCCACTTCGAGCACTCCGTAGTCGACGACATGCGTACGCGGCGCGGCAGCGATCGTAAACAGGCGGCCCGCAGACACATGTGCGTCGCAGAACTCCCGGAAGTTCAGGTCGGTCAGTACGTCGCCGTTCATCAACAGGAACTGCTCCGGAAGGTCCTTGACCAGCTTCAGCGGCCCGACTGTGCTCAGCGGCACGGATTCCAGCGAATAGTCGATTTCGAGCCCCCAGCGGGCGCCGTCGCCGAAGAACGCCTTGATCAGACCGGCCTGGTGGTTCACGGCCATGGTAACCTTCCGAAATCCGTGGCGCGCCAATTGCCGCACCACCACTTCCAGGATCGGGTACTGGCCGATCGGCATCAGAGGCTTCGGCAGGACGACCGTGTACGGCCGCAGGCGGGTCCCCAGGCCGCCGGCAAGAATCACAGCACGGTCAGTCATTGTAGACATGGCTTTTATAACGTGCAAGGTTCTCGGGACGCCGGAACCAATCGATGGTCGCTGACAGACCCTCACGGAGCGGCGTCGAAGGTTCAAATCCCGTCGCCTGCCGCAGCTTTGTATTATCGCAACGCAGGCGGCGGACTTCGCTCTTGTCGGGCCGCAGCCGCTCGGCATCGGTGGCAGGCGTCGCTTTCGACCCCATCAATTCGGCAATGAGCTGGAACAGGTCACCCATGCGAATCTCGCGATTCGTACCGATCTGGAAGACCTCCCCGGATCCTCCATCCATGCGGGCGATTGCCAGGAAGCCCTGACACGTGTCCTTGACGAACGTGAAATCCCGCGTCGGCTCCAAATCGCCGACCCGAATCTCCGGCGCCTGCGAAGCGATCTGCGAAATGATGGTCGGGATGATGGCCCGCGCCGACTGCCGCGGCCCGTACGTATTGAAAGGACGGGCGACCACCACAGGAAGGTTGAACGAATAGTAAAAGC
>PLZX01000366.1 GCA_003152325.1 Bryobacterales bacterium
GCCTTGATGCGTTTGTCGCTGGTGATTTCCATGATGCCCTTTTCGTACTTTTGCAGAGGGACATTGAAATCCACCCGAATGAAAACTCGTTTGCCCTTCAGATCAAGATCGCGAATGGAAAGATAAGACATATCAGGCCTCAAATGAAAGTTTACATTTGAGGGTAACATGCGACGCGCAAGGCTACTTCGTAATCAGGCGCGCGCCGCGGTTGCGCGTGAAATAGTCGTACACCCATTGGACGAAGACCAGCATGCGATTTTCAAATTCCACCAGGTACATCAGGTGCACGAAGACCCAAAGGAACCACGCCGCAAAGCCGGCGACATGCAGCTTTCCGAATTCCGCGACGGCTTTGTTGCGGCCGATGGTGGCCAGATTGCCTTTGTTGAAATAGTGGAACGGCGGTGTGGCTTTATCCGCGAGCTTGTTACGGATGGCGTTGGCCACGTAGCGCCCCTGCTGCATGGCAACCGGCGCCACGCCGGGGAGCGGCTTCCCGGTCTGGTGGGTAAAACTGGCCAGGTCGCCGATGACGTGAATCTCGGGATGGCCCGGCACGGTGAGATCGGGTGCGACAATGACGCGGCCCGCACGATCGAGCGGCGCGCCGGCGCGATCGGCCAACACCCTGCCCAGTTCCGATGCACGCACGCCCGCAGCCCACAGCACGGTTCGCGTCGCAATCCGCTCTTCCCTGCCCCCGCATTGTAAAGTGACGCTGCCCTCCTGGATATCGGTGACGCGGGCGCCGGTCCGAGAGCGCACGCCCAGCGCCAGCAGTTGCTTTTCGGCTTTGGCGGAAAGATCCGGAGGGAATGTCGGCAGCACCCGTGGTTCGCCTTCCACCAGCATAATTTGCGCCTCCGCCGGGTTGATGTGGCGGAAATCGTGGCGCAAGGTGTCGTTGGCGATCTCACCCAGCGCGCCGGCCAGTTCCACGCCGGTGGGCCCGGCGCCGGCGATCACGAAGCTCAGCCAGGCGCGCCGCTTGGCCGCGTCCGGTTCGCGCTCGGCGTGTTCGAAGGCCGCCAGCAGGCGGCTGCGAATCGCGGTGGCATCCTCGATGGTCTTCAGCCCCGGCGCGAGGGGCTCCCATTGGTCGTTGCCGAAATAGAAATGGGTAGCACCGGTGGCAATGACCAGGTCGTCGTAGGCCACTTCAGCGCCGGCCAGAATGACCCGGCTGTTGGCCACGTCGATATCGCGCACCTCGCTCATGATGACTTCGGTGTTGCGCTGTTTGTGCAGCACGGCGCGGAGCGGCGAAGCGATTTCGCCGGGTGAGAGAGCGCCGGTAGCCACCTGATAGAGCAAGGGCTGGAAGAGGTGGAAATTGCGGCGGTCGATCAGGGTGAGCGAGACCGGCGCGCCGCCCAACCGCCGGGCCGCGTACAAGCCGCCAAAACCGCCTCCGACAATCACGACGCGATGATCAGACGCCATTGCTTATGGGATGCAAAAAAAGGCGGAGTTGATTCTCCGATGCGCTAGCCCCAATAAGGGCCCCTTGGTGGGGCGGGCATCCCGACGTGGAGCGGCACAAGCACGGTTTGGCGACAATGCAGCCAAGTGGCAGAGAACTGTGAATCGCCAGGTCGCTTGGAGTAAGGGAGCCGGTCAAGACAGCGAGGGTCGCCGCGATCAATTCTCTACGGGTGCCTTCTCCATGTGATCGACGATCACTTGCTCGACCGGCGCCCTGCGGTTCACCAGTTCGAGGCCAAGGCTCTTTAAGGATCGTAGCATTCGCCCGCTTCCAGGATCCGAGGCGAGATCGGCAGGCCCCGCACCGTTTGCATCGGCACCGCGGGCCGGGACGACGATTCCGACCGCGGAAAACGGGATGTCGAGGACCACGTCATAGTCCCCCTTCAGGCCGGTCATGTCCACGACCGGGCGCCCGTTGCCAGCTTCAGCCCTCGTCAGCACATCTGCCAACTCAGCCATCGTCATTCTCGTGCCTTCCACATGGACGGACGAATTGGCGTAGTCCAGTGTAAAGCGAACCCCAACAGTGCCTACGGTAATGTCGCCGCCGGGCCCCTTCTTCCGAGCGGCGGACTGGCCCGCTCCATCCGCTGGCTTCTTTGCGGCGTCATCGCTATCGGGTGCCGACTCGGATGCCGACTCTGTCAATTTCGGACCCTCCTTCGCCACGACCAGCGCCGAGATCGCTTGCTCTCTGAATTCCCGATGCACTAGCAGCTTGAAGCGATCTGCCAAAAGCGATTGCAGCATGACAGGTGCATCTTTCCTTCGCGCCTCCGCCGGGATTTTGGCGAAGACATCAAATCGCTCGGCCCCAAGCCAATCCGGGCCAACCACCTGGAATCGATTCACCTGATATGCTTCCGCGATTAACTGCCGCAGCGACATATCCAGGTACTCCGCCCTGTCTCCATAGATACGGGCGCCGGCCCTGACTTCCTCACCCCGCAACCTGGTCAACCTCGTACGGTCGGGGGGAGTAGGTTTTACAGACGCGACCTCAAATTCGAGCTTGCGGGAATCCTGCGTCAATGGCGCCCGCGCCTCTGACGTCTGCGCTTTGACTCCAAAAACACTCAAGAGGAGCGGACAAACGAAAGGCGTCGTCAGGAACAACGCCAAAAGCCTTGAGCTCAAGGTGCCTTCAAACATTTCAGGCTCCCATTATCTGGTATTCCAATATTAGTACTAATTCTATAGGACTGTCAACAGGGAACTCGCTCGGTCCAGCTTTTGACACGGCCTTACAGAAGGTCGCGATGGGGGAAAGCCGATTACCCAACTGCTACTCGCCAGGTGCCGACGAACGATTCAGGAAGCACTTGGCCGTATAACGCGCGACCCGCAGAAGTGCCCACACTCCGTGTCTGAAGGCCGCAGCTTGATCCAAGCAAGTCGCCTGCAGAATTTCCACTCAACCAGTTAAATGAACAGCATTGGCGCTAGCGTGCCTTCTCTGGCAATTGCAGCACTTCGTTGAGCGATCCCTGGCGGTATCCTTCCAGGTCCAGCGCCACATACGTAAACCCCAAGGCCTTGAATATCGTGGTGAAGCGCTCCGCCATGTCGATGTTCAGCGCCCGCTCCATCTCCTCCCGCGCGATTTCAATCCGCACCACGTCACCGTGATAGCGCACGCGGAACTGCCGGAAGCCCAGTTCTTTGATGCGTTCCTCGCCGGTTTCCACGGTCTTTACGGTTTGAATAGTCACCGGGGTCCCATAGGGAATACGCGAGCTGAGGCAGGCCGAGGCGGGCCGGTCCCAGGTAGGCAACTCGGCCAGCCGCGACAGTTCGCGAATCTCGGCTTTGGTCAAGCCGGCATCCGCCAGCGGCGCCGACACCTGGTGCAAGCGCGCTGCGTTTTGTCCCGGCCGATAGTCGCCCAGATCGTCTACGTTGACGCCATAAATAATGTGAGGGTAGCCGCGCTCGCGCGCCAGCTCTTCGAGCCGCGTGAATAATTCGTCCTTGCAGTGGAAGCATCGGTTGGCATCGTTGCGGGCATAATCGGGATTGTCGAACTCGCTGGTCTGGATGTACTCGTGCGCGATGCCGAAGCGCTTCACGAATCGCTCGGCGTCGCGCTTGTGAGATTCCGGAATGGAGGCCGAATCGGCGGTGACCGCCAAGGCGCCCGAGCCCAGCACGNNAGTTTACAGGAGTTGGAGGCTCATCCGCCCCGTTACCGTTCACGGTATCTGGAATCACCGACGCTGCCGCCACCTTGTCGCCTTCCTCCAGCGACACCAGCCGCACGCCTTGGGTGGACCGCCCAGCCTGCCGGATGGTGGAGGCTTCGATGCGGATGATCTTCCCGTTCTGGCTGACAATCACCAGATCGGTGTCTTCCCTCATCGAAAGAATCGCGACCACTTTGCCGGTCTTGCCGGTAGTCTTCATGTTGATGACGCCCTTGCCGCCGCGCGCCGTCAGGCGGTAATTCTCAAGCGGGGTGCGCTTACCGTAGCCGTTCTCGCCCATGGAGAGGATGAGCCCCTCTTTCTCGACCACTTCCACGCCCACCAGGTAGTCGCCCTCCGCCAGCTTCATGGCGCGCACGCCGTGCGCCTGCCTGCCCATCGGCCGGACGCCCGATTCGGCAAAACGAATCGCCTGCCCTTCCCGCGACCCCAGGAAGATGTAGTTCTTTCCGTTGGTGATCCGGGCGCCGATCAACTCGTCGCCTTCGTCCAGCGTCACTGCAATAATGCCGCGGGCCATCGGGTTGTCGAACTCCGTCAACTCCGATTTCTTGATCACGCCGTGCCTCGTCACCATCACCACGTACTGATCGGGCACGAAGTCTTTGACCGAAAGGAAGGTCTTCACTTCCTCGTCGTTCTGCAGGTTGATGAGGTTGGAGATGTGCTTCCCTTTGCCCACCGTGCTGGCATCTGGAATCTCATAGGCCTTCAGCCAGTAGACGCGGCCGCGCGTCGTGAAGATCAGCAGGTAGCTGTGCGTGGAGGCCACCAGCAGGTGCTCCACCACGTCTTCGGCGCGCGTGCCCATGCCGATGCGGCCCTTGCCGCCGCGCGTCTGCCGACGGTAAGTGTCCACCGCCGTGCGCTTGAGGTAGCCGCCACGGGTCACCGTAATCGCCACGTCTTCCACGGCCACCAGGTCCTGTAGCAGGATCTCGCCGGTGTCTTCGATGATCTGGGTGCGGCGCTCGTCACCGAAATCCTTCTGGACTTCCTTGAGCTCTTTGACGATCACCTCGCGCAGGATTTTATCCGATCCCAGAATCTCCAGCATCTCTTTGATGCGGCGCTGCAATTCCGCCAGCTCATCGAGAATCTTCTGCTGCTCCATCCCGGTGAGCCGCTGCAGTTGCAGCTCGATGATGGCCTGCGCCTGTCTTTCCGAAAACTGGAACTGCGCAATCAGCGAATCGCGGGCTTCGCGAGGCGCCTTGGCCGCGCGGATCAGCCGGATGACTTCATCCAGATTCTGGAGCGCCTTCTGGAAGCCCAGCAACAGATGCTCGCGCTCGCGCGCCTTGCGCAGCTCGAATTCCGTGCGCCGGCGGACCACGTC